>PKTW01000136.1 GCA_002868955.1 Desulfobulbaceae bacterium | reverse complement strand
TTTTTCTGGACCGCCTCAAACAGTTCCATGCTGCTGCGGCTCAGTTTAAGTAAATCCTTGACCGATTCCGGTACATCTTCCACACGCTCCAGCAGTTGGCCGAAATACCTCTTCCCATGCAACTTCCGTTTGTCATAAACTGCACCAACTTCCATCAGCAACCCGGAAATCTTGTTCTTCATCTTGGAAGCAGTGCGAACTATCAAGTTCCGATAGCGTAAAATTCTTCGCAACTCCCGCAACTCTTCCGACATCATGGTGCATTCCGGCAGCAGATTCACCCGCAGAAGGTCGGCAAGCTTCTCGGCGTCGTCACGATCATTTTTCTTCTTGGCCGCAGTAATTGCCTTGAGCATCGCCGGATGGGCTACCTTCAACTCCACGGCATAGGGCTTGAGAAAATCATAAATCCAACCGGTGAACATGGTTGCTTCCATTGCCCCTACCCAAGAGCCTGGAAGATCTACGAGCCATTTCCGAAGCGCTCGACGTTCCGCTTTCACCATTCCTTGGCAGACAATCTGTCCGGTGACGGTTTTGATGCAGTAAGCAATAGATTTCTTGTGTACATCCAGGCCAATGTAGTAAATACTTTCCATAGGGTGCCTCCTTATGGGTCTGACTGAGGGCGAGTTATTTCGACCCTCCCGTTCTATTATGAGCTGTCCGCCACCTGGAGGCTCCCTTTATCTACTTATGCATTCAAACATGGTGAGTCGGATTTAGTCTGCTAAAAGTGCAGATTGTGGCAAGACACCTTGACTCATTAATCTATTCTTAATAGATTGCTTATTCATTAATTGTTTGACACTTTTCCTCTTCAATTAATGGGGGTGACTCCTATCAAAGAGGTTCTTCAAAAGCTCCATCCAGTGCCTACAGTATCTTTCAAAATCAGCTACAAGAGGTTCACATGAATCAATCTATCAAAATAATCCGTATGCGATGCGGTCCTGGATGGATTTTGCCTGTAGTCATATTAATATTCTCCATCCTCTTACAGGGCTGCAGCAGCCCGACCCTGAAGCCCTGGCACCGGGCAAAGCTGACAGCAGAGTTTAACGCCTCAATGACGGATGAAGTCCGTACCTTTGACGATTATCTGCAGCTTGAAAATAAACTTTTCGCAGAACTGGAAGAGAAAGTCTACGCCAAGACCGGAACCGGCCCAGAGTATTCCATCGTTCGTTACAGTACCGGCAGCCTGGCCGACCCGCAACACCGCCAATCCAACTGGAATCGTAGCTTTGAACTGAATGCTGCAGCACCTCGCGGCGGGGTTCTGCTGCTGCACGGTATGTCAGACTCACCTTACAGCCTCCGGGCTTTGGGCGAGACTCTTAATCAACGCGGTTACATGGTCATCGGCCTGCGGTTGCCCGGTCATGGCACCGCACCTTCGGGCCTTCGGGCTATCAGTTGGCAGGACATGTCTGCAGCAGTGCGTCTGGCCATGAAACACCTGTCAGCCAAGGTGGGAGCAAAGCCAATCCATATGATCGGCTATTCCACCGGAGCTCCCCTGGCTCTGGACTTTGTCTTGAACGTGATAGATAAAAATGGGTCACCCATGCCGGCCAGCCTGGTGCTGATTTCACCGGCCATCGGTATTCACCCTGCAGCAGGACTGGCCGGTTTTAGAAACTGGCTGGGGCATCTACCCGGACTTGGTAGCCTTGCCTGGTTGTCCGTAATGCTGGAATTTGATCCCTACAAGTACAACTCCTTTGCTACCAATGCCGGCAGCCAGGTCCACCGCCTGACCCGCTCGGTGTCCAACCGCCTGGCAGCCAAGGCCCGGTCCGGTCCAATTAAAGCATTCCCGCCCATACTGGTATTCAAGTCGCAGGTGGATGCAACCGTCTCCACCGATGCGGTGGTTGACAGTTTACTTGTCCGTTTGGCGTCCGGCAGTCATGAACTGGTGACCTTTGACATCAACCACCTGGCTGTAGAATACAACCTGATCCAGTCAGACCCACGCCTGATAAACGACAGGCTGATGGCCAGGGACAACCTGCCATTCACAGTCACCCTGGTCACCAATGAAAATTCTGAGAGTACGAAGATCATTGCCCGCCGGAAAAAGTCCCTATCAAACGAAATATCCATCAAACCTCTGAATCTTGACTGGCCCCAGGGTTATATCTCGTTGTCCCATGTCGCCCTGCCGTTCCCGCCGGACGACCCCCTTTACGGCATGCATAATCCGCAAGACCCGAAGAATATCTTTCTTGGACTGCAATCAATTCAGGGTGAAAGGGGTTTACTGGTACTTCCCCCTCACTGGCTGCTGCGTTTAAGGCACAACCCGTTTTATGATTACCTCGAGGAGCGGACGATTGAGTGGGTGGATAGTATTAGTGGTCTGTCAGGTTAGGCAAATGGGATAAAGACTGAAATAGCTGTCCGCTCCGCACTACTGTTAAATTCAATAAGAGCATAACCAGCGCGACTATAATCCAGATATAGATTGACTTAACGTGTATTATAAGGTTTATGAGTTTTGGGCTGAAGGATTACTGCATAAATGACAAAGCCCAACCTATTGCAAAATAGGGGCGGAAAGCCACAGATCTTATGAAGTTAGCTGGGTTACCATTTACACACAACATAACCGGATCATCATTAAATTAGGTGACCCGGTTTTTGTTTGGAGCTTACTTCCTGCCAAATAAATTATGAAATAGGAGAAAATAGAATGAAAACAATCTGCTTCACTTTTATGGGCTTAATTTTACTGATAGCATTGTTGCCGTCGTGTGCAACTGTTGATAAGCCAGAAGTTGTTACCATTGAGGAAAAACCCAAAATTAGTAAAACCATTCAGCATGAAACAGCAAATATCGACAGCAAAAAAGGGCTTAAAAGAAAGGTCGCCATTGCGCGGTTTACCAATGAGACGAAATACGGCCAAAGTTTTTTTATTGATGACAAGAATGACCGTATTGGAAAACAAGCAGTAGATATTCTATCTTCAAAACTTGTAGAAACAGAAAAATTTATTCTCCTTGAAAGAGCTGATCTCGACAAAATCACTAAAGAATTGAATATGGAAAATTATGAACCATTAAAAAACATGGCTGATTACTTAATTGTTGGTTCTGTAACAGAGTTCGGGAGGAAGGATCAAGGAGAAGTAGGCATATTCAGCCGCACAAAACGGCAAATTGCTTTTGCGAAAGTACATGTGAGGCTTATTGAAGTCCGAACAGGCACAATATTATATTCAGAAGAAGGTGAAGGAGAAGCCTACACAGAAGCTGGTACAGTATTTGGTGTCGGAGAGCGTGCAGGTTATGATTCAGCAATAAACGATAAAGCATTAGATGCAGCTATAACAAACTTGGCATCAAATATTATTGAAAACCTTCTTGATAGGCCATGGCGAAGTTATATCCTTGGATTCGAGGATGGAAGGTTTATTATTGCTGGAGGTAAATCTCAAAATATTAACAATGGGGATACATTCAAGGTTATGAAAGAAGGGAAAAAAGTCAAAAATCCACAAACCAATACGATGATTACTCTTCCTGGAAATCAAATTGGCAAAATTATAACAGTTATGTCCTTGGGAGACACACCTGAGTCCGAAGTCACATTATGCGATATTGTTGAGGGGGATTTTTCAGAATTCATTTCCTCTCAAAAATTTGACCAGCTGTTTATTCAGCAATAATTAATCCAAGGGAGAGCATATTATGTCATATAAAAAGATCTTTTATTCTTGGTTAGTTCTTCTGGTGTTATGTGGAGGATGTGGCCTTAAAGAAGGTGTCGTACAAAAAGAACCCAAGAGTTTTCTCTGGTTCACAGGGAACACCCAAAATGCCATAGTTTATATTGATGATCTCAACCCCATCGTATTGAATGAAGGGAACAGCAGCGCAAGTAATAACGATGCGAATAACACAAATAGAAGTGGTGAAGTTCATTATGAGATAACTCCCGGCAAACATACTATTGTTGTAAAAAAATCAGGCCAAGAGGTCGTAAATAGAAACATCTTGCTTGGAAATGGAATTACTAAGGAGATACAAATACCATGAAAAGAAGATTGCTTTTATTGGTAGTATTCTTGACTAGCGTTTTTTCTGCCGGCTGCGCGCCTCAACAGAGTTACTATTTTGGTAATTATTCACAAACATTATATGCTTCCGAGAAATATCAAAATGAGGAAGCATATGTTAAGCACCAACAGGAACTTGAAAGAGTTATTTATGAATCCGAAGTAAGGAATCTCCCTATTCCTCCAGGAATTTGTGCAGAATTGGGATATATAAATCTGAAGGGGAATAACTCAAAGGAGGCGATTAGGCTTTTTCAGCTTGAGACTCAGCTATATCCCGAATCGAAACATTTGATGGAGAGGTTAATACAAAGTGCAAACGCAAAAGAAAGTACCGATTCCAACGTGTCAAACTCATCCACATCAAACGATTCTGTCTCTAAGTAAATTAGCGAGGTGATTAAATTGAAAAAGTTTGCATATTTACTGTTTGGCATTCTAATAATCGCGCTTATGTCAGCTTGTGCACCAGCGATGAATACCAAGTTGTCAGAATTTCCAATGATGTACCAAGAACAACCCTTATCAATTCTAATACTGCCGCCAATGAATGAATCAACGGCCGCAGATGCAAAGGAGTACTACTCAACTACCATTCAAGAGCCGTTGGCTTTTTATGGATATTATACTTTCCCCTATCCCGTCACTGCCGATATTCTTAAAATGGAGGGTATTTATGACACTGAACTTTTAGTCAACCTACCATTGGCAAAATTTAAGGAATATTTTGGGGCAGACGCTGTTTTATTTACAACCATTAAAAAATGGGATTTGAGTTATATGATATTAGCGTCAACGTTAACGGTTTCAATCGATTGCCAATTAAAATCTACGACATCTGATCAGACATTGTGGGAATATACTGGAACGGTCGTTGTTGATTTATCAGGAGGAAATACAGGTGGAGGGGTCGGAGGGCTAATAGCCAAAGCTATTGTAACTGCAATAAGTACAGCAATGGCAGATTATGTCCCATACGCACGGCAAGCCAACTATCGAGCATTATCATCCCTGCCTTATGGCAAATATCACGCTCAACACAATAAAGATCAACAAGTTCAATTTATTGACCAGACACCGGAAGAAACCAAAACAGATGCAGAACCATTAACAAAATAAAAAGGTCCGACATTATGAGGAAAAGAGTTGTCTTATTAGCGGTTGTGGCCATGTTTTTCGTATCTATTTCATCAGCTTGGGCAGCAGACAATGTAATAGATACTGTGGCCAAGGGATGTGAGAAGGAACTTAACAGCTATTGTAAAGATGTAACACCGGGAGAAGGCCGTGTCCTGGCCTGTCTGTATGCTTTTTCCGACAAGCTGACCGGTCAGTGCGAGTATGCTCTCTATGATGCGGCTGTGCAGCTTGAGCGGTTTGTTGCTTCACTCACTTATTTAGCAAATGAATGTGATGCGGACCTGGAGAAATTCTGTGCTGACATTGCTGTTGGTGAAGGCCGTGTCCTCAAATGCCTGGATGATAATGGAGACAAGATCAGCGATCGATGCACTCAGGCGCTCAAAGATGTTGGTGCGAAATAATATTTTTTAATAAATGATTTTGAAGGCAGGGTCAGAAATGGCCCTGCTTTTCTATTTTAGAACTCCACATTTCTGTTATCACTTGTAAGTAGCAACATCCTCCAAGAAAGTTAATATTGCCAGTACACACCTTAACTGGTAATTTTTCATTTTAGAGTCAATCTCAATATTACTCTTGTCTATACAAAAGAACATGCTGACTGAATATAACTGCAACAAGTATTCAATATAGATTCATTCCCAAATACTGAAGATAATATTCAATTCAATTTCATAGACAGCTACTATTTTCAATGGTTGCTATATTGAAACCCAGAAAGCATTCCTAAAAGTTCAAGATATCCATCACACATCATAACTTTCATTTTTAGCCAAAAAAGTTAATATTGTGGCAAGTAATATGAACTCAGAAAAATAAAGTAAGATTACCATGAAGAAACTGGCTTTGTTGATGTTTGTTCTAATGTTTTTGGTGGCCTGTACCAAACATGCTCGGTTATATCCTGTTAATGACTTGGCTTCGACTACTGGTGTGCTTAAAGTCAAGTATAGTGAATCTGGAACAGGTTATGGTGAAATAACAATTGTCATGCCAGATGGTGAAACTCTCAGCGGTGAATATACAACCGGTCGTGCCATTAATCTTAATTTTGGTAATATCCTCTCAAACGTTTATGGAACTGAAGGAGGTGCTTTCGGTACTGGCACATCGACTGCCTTTAGACTATCAGATACTAGCCCAGGCATTGCCACACTCTATGGTGACAGG
>PKTW01000032.1 GCA_002868955.1 Desulfobulbaceae bacterium | reverse complement strand
GAAGAATTCATGGCCCGGAGAGTTGTGGGCCAGTCCGAGGCCATCCAGGCGATTGCCAATGCCGTGCGGCGCGCCCGGGCCGGCCTGCAGGACCCGAACCGTCCTCTCGGGTCCTTTATTTTCCTGGGACCAACCGGTGTAGGCAAAACCGAATTGGCCCGGACCCTGGCCGACTTTCTCTTTGACAGCGAGCAGGCCATGGTTCGCCTTGATATGTCGGAATTCATGGAAAAACACTCTGTGGCCCGGTTGATCGGCGCCCCGCCAGGATATGTGGGCTACGAGGAAGGCGGCTATCTTACCGAGGCTGTAAGGCGGCGCCCCTATTCCGTCATCCTTTTTGATGAAATTGAAAAAGCACACCCTGACGTCTTTAATGTCCTGCTGCAGATTCTTGACGATGGCCGCATGACAGACGGCCAAGGCCGTACCGTTGATTTCAAGAATACCATTCTGATCATGACCTCCAATCTGGGAAGCCAGCTCATCATGGATCTTGGTGAACAGAACAGGGAAGAAATGATAAAACAGGTGCATGAGATCCTGCATCACCAATTCAGGCCCGAATTTCTTAACCGCATTGATGAAACCATTATCTTCCATGGCCTGTCCAAGGAAAACCTGGCCAGGATTGTTGACATACAGGTTGCCCTTTTGACCAAACGCTTGGCCGAGAGGAAATTTTCCATCAGCCTGACGGATAATGCCAAAAACTTTCTCATAGAAGTGGGCTATGACCCTGCCTATGGCGCCAGGCCTTTGAAACGGGCCATCCAGCGCTATGTTCAGGATCAGCTTGCCATGCAAATTCTGGAAGGAACGTTCTCTGAAGGCGACAGGATAGTTATCGATACAGATGCCGATAAGCAGAAACTGTCTTTCAGCAGGGAATGACACAAAACTGATGCCTGAAAAATCGATGGCAGAAAAGACGGATTCCCAAGCGTGCTTATTGATTATTCGTCTGAAATAGCTTTCTCGCCTGATTCCTTGCCTGCTGGATCAACACCTCCCGGCAAACATCCTGTTACTGCTTCTTGAACAGGCACAGATGGAAAGCGAGCCTTTAATGAGCTTTTCCCAGTTTCACAACAGACTGTGGAACTGTCAGGTCATCCTCCTTTATTCTGAATATCATTGTAATACGTTTAATTCCAGCCTATAACTTGTTGTATTGCAAATGCGGGCCTTTCTCTCATAACAGATTTTTTTGAAAATTATGCGACAAGATGCTATGTAAATAGTAAACGCTATGTCATATATGAAAATAGGCCGCTTTCATTAAAAAGCCGAGCTTAAACAGGGAGAACAAAATGTATTTCCCCCTGCTCATTTTCACCGACCTGGATGGTACTCTTCTTGACCACCACAGTTACTCATTCATGGGTGCTGCAGAAGCCTTGCAACGCCTGCGCCAGCATTCCATTCCTATCATACTGACATCAAGCAAAACAAGGCCGGAACTGCACGCGCTGCAGAAAAAACTAGGCTTGAACGAACCCTTTATTTCTGAAAACGGTGGTGGAATTTTCATCCCCCCGGATTATGCAATTTTGGATACCACCGCATTTGAAAAATTTGGTGATTACTGCGCTAAACAGTTCGGCAAACCCTACAGTACCATCAGAGCAATATTTGAAACGGTTCAGTCCAAATACAATATCAGAGGTTTCGGCGACATGAAGGTCGAAGAAATCATGGAAGTCACTGGACTTTTAAAGCCAGACGCCCTTCTGGCCCGCCAGCGTGACTTCAGCGAACCTTTCCTGTTTCTGACGGAACCCCGGCTGCAGGAACTGAAAGAAGAAGTAGCTGACCATGGCCTAACAGTCACTCGCGGGGGACGCTTTTATCACCTGATGGCTGCCGGCCAGGACAAGGGACTTGCCGTTGCAAAAACCTCTCGTCTTTTTCAAGCTGGATTCCCGGACAAGATTGTCACTGTCGGGCTCGGTGATGCTGAAAACGATTACCCCATGCTTAAGGTTGTTGATATTCGGGTCCTAATTCCAAAACCGGATGGGAGCTATGAAAACATGGATCTGCCACAATTGCGCAAGCCTGCTTATCCCGGCAGCAAAGGTTGGGGAGCAGCTATCACAGCAATCCTCGATGATTTTCAATTAGCATCCCCCAATTATGAGCCTCACCAATTGCACTGAAATGAACAAAACTGCTCCATAATAAATCTCACACAGGAGGGGAGTTATGGCTGATTTTCACCAGGAAGGATTTATCACTACGCTACACTCGCTTTATGAGGCATTTGACAGAGACGCTTATCTTGAGGCGCTTGAAAAAAAACTTGTTGAGTATTCCAATCATCTGAATATCTCCCTTCTTCTCCCCTGTCTTTATTCCGAACTGAAGAACCCCCAGGTGCTGGACCCCATCGTCAATCATATAAGCAAGGTGCAATACCTTCATTCCATTGTGGTGGCGCTGGGTGGCGCCAACCATGAACAGTTCCAGGAAGCACGCCACTATTTCAGCAAACTTCGTACTGATGCGCGGGACCTAAAAGTTGTCTGGGTTGATGGACCGGGTATTAAGGAAGTTCTTGACCGTATCCGGGGAAAAGATATTACCACCGGCGTGTCCGGTAAAGGCCAATCCGTCTGGCTTGCCCTCGGTTATCTTCTCGGCACTGAGCATGCACATGTTGTTGCACTGCACGACTGCGACATTGCAACCTATGACCGGCTGCTGCTCGGCAGGCTCATCGAACCTGTGGCCAATCCCAACAATGACTTTGAATTCTGCAAGGGGTACTACGCCCGCATATCTCCAACCGAGCGTGCCATGAAAGGCAGGGTTACAAGGCTTTTTGTTGTGCCTTTTGTGGATGCCATGATGAAGATCATGAGGGAGAGAGGATTTTATGAGTTAGAGAACTTCTTCCGCTACCACCGCTCATTTAACTATCCCCTGGCCGGAGAATTCAGCTTTACCACATACCTGGCACGGGGTCTTAACATCGCTTACGACTGGGGCCTTGAAGTCAGCACTCTCTCTGAGGTTTACAATAAAGTTATCACGAAAAAGATTGCCCAGGTCGACCTGGCCCCCAACTACGAACATAAACACCAGGCAATGTCAGATAAAGATGCACAGAAAGGACTGCATCGTATGGTGGTCGATATTGCAAAATTTTATCTCAACTATATGCGGTCCCACGGTTTCGCACTGGACGATGCAATCATAGACATGATCCTGCATACGTATTACCAGAATGCCCTGGCGTTTATCAAAAGCTACAGCGATGATGCAGAGGTCAATAACCTTGTCTTCGACCGCTACCGGGAGGAACAGGCAGCTCATTTCTTCAGGGGCTTTCTCTGGACCGCATGGGAACACAGCAAGGGGCCTCAATTAAGCACCCAGATCCCCTCCTGGAACAGGGTGCTATACAGCCTGCCGGATATTTATGACCACCTGAAGTTCGTTGTAGACAGAGATAATAGTGATGGTTAACAAGCTGACTTATCAGTCATGCCAATGAACATTTACGAACGAAGAAAAACAGCCCGCAGAATATTTGAATCAGCTGTTGAGAGTGTCCTGCCGGGCAGACTTATTACCGGCTCTGTTGTTTTGCAGGACAATGAACTGCATATTCATGATGCCGTGCATTCGCTTCAGCCAGGCCGGAAGGTGCATGTGTTCGGAAGCGGCAAGGCTTCCGTTGGTATGGCCAGAAGTCTGCTGCGCATCCTGAAAGAACAGGTTGCCGGCGGCATCATTGTCACCAGCCAAATGACCGATGATGACCTCTCTCCCCTGCTGGTAGTTGAGGGTTCGCATCCTGTACCTGACGAGAAAAGTGTCAGAGGGGCTGAACTTCTGATTAATGGCCTTTCGCAGTTAGAGAGGGACGATTTTTTCATTTATCTGCTTTCCGGCGGCTCCTCCGCCCTCATTGAAAAACCGCTCAAGTCCATTACCCTTGTCGAGATGCAGGAGACAACCCGGCTGCTGCTCAAACACAGTGTGCCCATCCAGAAGATCAATGCCATCCGCAAACATTTAAGCATGGTCAAAGGCGGCAGACTGGGCCAGTATACCGAGGCATCCGGTGCTGTCCTGGTTATCTCAGATGTCATCGGTGATGACCTGTCTGTTATTGGCTCCGGGCCCTTCTATTACGACACGGCAAGCTATCAACAATGCAGAGAAATACTTGAACGAGAAGCCATATGGGATAAAGTATCTCCCGGTGTGCGTTCTATCATAAGCAATGGTCTAGCAGGGAACATCCCCGAAACGCCCAAGAATATAAAGGATTCCATACACCACTATCTGCTCGGCACAAACCGCATTGCTTTGGATAAAGCATGCCTGACCGCAGAAGCAGCCGGTCTTAACTGTTATATTCGCACCGCATCATTGGCAGGTGAAGCCAGAGAGGTGGCAAAAGACCTTGTCTCATTGGCCATGCATGTCAGCAAGGATCATGAGCCGTACAAACCCCCAGTCTGCCTGTTATTTGGTGGTGAGACCACGGTAAATGTTCATGGAGCCGGCAAGGGCGGCCGCAATCAGGAACTTGCCCTTGCCGCGCTTGCAGAAATTGGCCAACAGGAGAATATTCTTTTATTAAGCGGTGGTACAGACGGCATTGACGGTGATTCTTCCGCAGCAGGAGCCATTGCTGACAGCGGTTTTTTTATGGAAGGTTTTCGACAGGGACTTTCAATTGCGCATTTTCTTGACGATAATAATTCCAATGCTTTTTTTCAAGCTGTCGGCGGCTTGCTGGAAACCGGCCCGACCGGCACCAATGTTATGGATATTACCCTGCTAATTATTGACAAGGAGGATTTATGAGCCGCACCGGAAGGTTTTCCACGGCAATGCGGGATTATGCCCGACGCCAGATTGAACAACTCGGTAACGCAGACATTGTTGTAGGGATCCCATCCTATTACAGCGATGAATCCCTGGACCATGTCATCCGGATGGTGGCAGAAGGTCTTGATCATTTCTACCCTGAAAAAAGATCTTTGATCATCGTCGCAGATGGCGGTTCCACTGATGACACCAGGGAAGTTGCCCAAAGTGTCGACAATCATCACTTCAACATGGATATCCTGGTTACCATATACCGCGGCATACCGGGTAAAGGCTCTGCATTCCGTGCAATTTTCGAGGCGGCAAAATACTTACAGGCCTCTGCTGTCGGCCTGTTTGATTCCGACCTCAAATCCATTAAGCCCGGCTGGGTGCGAAACATCATCGATCCGGTATTAAACGGTTACGATTTTGTGGCTCCTGACTATTCCCGCTATAAATTTGATGGCACAATAACCAATACCATTGCCTATAACCTGACCAGGGCCTTATATGGTGTAAATATAAGGCAACCCATTGGCGGCGACTTCGGCATGTCCAGGGTTATGGTAAATCACTGCCTTGACCAGGACGTCTGGGATACAGATATTGCCAAATTTGGCGTAGACATCTGGCTGACCATCACGGCAATCACCGGTGGTTTTAGAATCTGCCAGGCAAAACTTGGTGCCAAAATTCACGGCGAGAAAGACCCGGCCGCTGATCTGGGGCCCATGTTCAGGGAGGTAGTCGGCACAATTTTCACACTTCTTGGCAAGAACAAAACATATCTTGAAAAGGTAAAGGAAACGATCAATACACCGATCTTCGGAGAAGCTATTGGTGAGGAGCCTGAAGCCTTTGAGGTAAACCTGGAGCCCCTGGTCCAATATTTCCGTATCGGCTTCAAAAACTTTGGGTCTGTCTGGGCCAACATCATAGAGGAAAAGGATTATATCACTATAAAGAAGCTTGCCAAGTCCAGAAGCCTGAAAAAATTCAACCTGCCCACAGAGACATGGGTCCGGATCGTTTATCGCTACGCTGAACATTTCTGCCGGGCCGAACGCCAACGCTTCAAGATTCTCGACACCCTCATTCCTCTATATAATGCCAGGGTCGCATCTTTGATCATGATACTAATGGAGAAGAACCACGCCGAAGCTGAAGAATTTTATGACGGCCAAGCGCAAGTATTCGAGTCCATGCGTAACTATTTAATAGAGCTGCTCAAAAATAATAAAGACTCATAAAGTGGAGGCGTTTTTTAAAACCAGACCTGATCGGTTACAGCTGCTCTACAAAGACTCTTTTGGCCCCAGTGATTCAAAAACAACCGGCTTTCTCAACAATTTTGTATAATAACCCCAATCCCCTACTTCATTTAAACAGACAAACGGGGATTTACGAATGCCTAACAACTAACAATGTTCAACAGGTTAAAAAATTATAAAAAAAAGCACCAAATACCTGTTGACAATATTGAGATAAGGGTATAGGTTGTCGCGTTTCCGGGTGCGCTGCATATTCTGCACCTGTGAGTCCAAAATAGGATTGACAATTTTGCTTATTGTGGTAATGTTTAAGTTTCCT
>PKTW01000141.1 GCA_002868955.1 Desulfobulbaceae bacterium | reverse complement strand
GGCTGTCGCCATGCCGCAATATAACCCGGCGGGTGCACCTGCATTTATTCCGTCGGTTAAGGGTCATGGCGCTCCGGTCGGAGAGCATGGGGCACCGGCCGTGGAGCAGCATGGAACGCCGGCAGCGGAGCAGCATGAAACGCCGGCCGTGGAGCAGCATGAAGCGCCGGCCGTGGAGCAGCATGGAGCACCGGCCGTGCCCCATGGTGAGCCGCCTCCGGACACTAGTGCGGATTAGTGTTTAGATTAATGAGACATATTACGGTGATGATATGCTAGTGAAATTTATTGATTACCTGCGCGACAGGCTGAAAATGGTCATTCGGCTCTGTTATGTCGTTCTGGGCCTGTTGGTGGTCTATGATGTCTCGTTTGTTGACAAGCATTCTGTCCATACCATGGCTGAAAAGATACCGGGATGGTGGGCTTTTTTCGGTTTCGTTGCCTGTGTGCTTATTATCATCCTTTCCAAGTGGTACGGCCACGTCAAATGGTTTGGAGGCAAATTTCGTATAATGTCCCCTGAGGATTATTATGACAACTGATTTTATACATCCAGGATTTGTATTGATCATTGGCGCCCTGCTGCTGCCCTTTATTATGGGGCCGCTGCGCAAGCCCTACCTTATACTCATGCCGATTATTGCATTTGCCTGTGTCCTGAAGATGCAGAACGGCACTTATGGTGTTGTGCATTTCATGGACTGGCAGCTGACCTTTGGCCGGGTTGACGCCTTGAGCCAGGTGTTCGGCTATATCATGACACTCATGTGCATCATTGGCTCCATGTACGGCCTGCATGTAAAAGATCCCAAGGAGCACATGGCCGCCTGGCTGTATGTGGGCGGTTCGCTCGGTGTCATCTACTGTGCCGACTATATTACGCTCTTTATCTTCTGGGAACTGATGGCCTTTTCCTCTGTTTTTCTGGTCTGGTTCCGCAAGCGCAAGCAGTCGCTGCCCACCGGTTTCAGGTACCTTATGGTGCACACTGCCGGCGGCCTCATCCTGCTGGCCGGTTTTGTCCTGCGCTATAAAGCGACCGGAGCCCTTGACTTCAACCTGCTCGACGTGGACCATCCGACACTCTATACCTACCTGATCATGGTGGGTTTTATTCTGAATGCAGCAGTGCCGCCGTTCCATGCCTGGCTGCCTGATGCCTATGGCGAGGCCACGGTCTCCGGCGCCGTCTTCATGTGCGCCTTTACCACGAAAACAGCGGTCTACGCCCTGGCCCGCGGCCTGGCCGGACTCGATATCCTTATAGTGCTCGGCGTTATTATGGCGCTCTATGGTGTTGTCTACGCTGTTCTGGAAAACGATGCCCGGCGGCTGCTGGCCTATCACATTATCAGCCAGGTCGGTTACATGGTAGCCGGGGTCGGCATCGGTACTCAGATGGCCATCAACGGCGCCTGTGCCCATGCCTTTGCCCATATTCTGTATAAGGGCCTGCTCTTCATGGGTTGCGGATCGGTGCTCTACATGACCGGCAAGAGTAAATTTTCAGAGCTGGGCGGGCTCTACAAGAAAATGCCATGGGCCTTTGTCTTTACCCTGATCGGCGGCCTGTCGATCTCGGCCTTCCCGCTCTTTTCAGGATTTGTCAGCAAGTCCATGATTGTGTATGCCGGCTTTGAGGAGCACCTGTACTGGGCCGCTTTCCTTCTTACCCTGGCCTCAGCCGGTACCTTTCTGCACACCGGGTTGAAAGTGCCCTATTTTATCTGGTTCGGCAAGAACAACTGCTCCAAGGAGACCTGGGAAAAGGCGGCTGATCCGCCATGGAATATGAATGTTGCCATGGCCGTGGCATCATTTCTCTGTATCTTTATCGGCAGCTACACCCCGTATCTCTACAAAATGCTGCCCTATCAGAATGAGGCGGCGGATTATGCCCTGCATGTTTATTCGTCCTACCATGTTTCAGAATCCCTGCAGATCCTTCTCTTTACAGCCCTTGGCTTTTTCCTGCTGGTCAAGAAGCTGGCCCCGGAGCCGACCATCAGCATCGATATGGACTGGTTCTACCGCATTGGCGGCAGAGGTTTTTACTGGCTGGCCAGAAAACCCATCCAGACTTTTGACACCTGGTTTGGCGAGGTTTACAGGACTGTCGGCCTGTATCCCCTGATGACGACCGCTAAATTCTGGTCCTGGTTTGACTGGCACGGCATTGACGGAGTCGTTGACGGGCTGGCGCGCACGGTGCGTGGTGTGGGCACGAAACTGCGGACCGTGCAGAACGGCAGGCTGCAGTATAATATATATTATGCGGTATCAATAGTCGCAGTGCTGATCGTTGCCTATGTCTTCGGTTGATATGCTGCCGGGGACGACTAGTAGAAAAGATTAATTTTTCAGTTTAAAAAGACAAAAACAAGGGAAACAGGAAATGCAAGATTTTCTGATCATGAATACTCTGGGATACCCCATCTTAAGCCTGCTGGTTTTTCTGCCGCTTGCCGGGGTGATCCCCCTTCTTATCCTGAAAAATGACGCGGCGGCCAAGTACTGGACCCTCTTCATAACCATTGTTATAGCTGTTATTTCCCTGCAACTTTATTTCAAATTTGACAAGACAACAGCCCTGTACCAGTTTGGTGTAGACCATGCCTGGATCCCGATGTGGGATATCCGCTACACATTGGGGATTGACGGTATCAGCCTGCTTCTCATCCTGTTGACCACCATGATTATGCCGCTCTGTGTTCTCTGTTCCTGGAACTATATCACCACCAGGGTGCGCCCGTTTCTTGCCTGTCTGCTGATTATGGAAACATCCATGCTCGGCGTCTTCATGGCCCTTGATTTCGTGCTATTCTATATTCTCTGGGAGGCCATGCTCATCCCCATGTATCTCCTTATTGCCATATGGGGCGGCCCCAGAAAAATTTATGCCTCGATCAAGTTCTTCCTTTATACCCTGGCCGGGTCGGTGCTCCTCTTAGTTGCCATCATCGCCCTGTATATGAAAAACGGGACCTTCAGCATCCCGATGATGATGGGGCAGGATTATTCATCGGTATTCCAGATCTATGTATTCCTGGCCTTCTTCCTGGCCTTTGCCATTAAGGTGCCCATGTTTCCTTTCCATACATGGTTGCCGGCAGCACATGTTGAGGCACCCACGGCAGGCTCAGTAGTCCTGGCCAGTGTCCTGCTGAAGATGGGAACCTACGGTTTCCTGCGTTTCTGCCTGCCCATCACACCGGAAGCCAGCATTTTCTTTATGCCGTATATCCTCTGGCTTTCCATAGCCGGCATCATCTACGGCGGTTTTACAGCCCTGGCCCAGCAGGACATGAAAAAGCTTATCGCATACTCCAGCGTCGGCCATATGGGTTTTGTCACCCTGGGCATCTTCGTGTTCAACGCCCACGGCATTGAAGGCGCCCTCCTGCAGATGATAAACCACGGTGTCACCACGGGCGCCCTCTTTATAATAGTCGGCATGATCTATGAGCGTACGCACAGCCGTGAGTTGGCCCTGGCTGCCGGAGTCGGGAAATTCATGCCGGTCTACGTGACCTTTCTTGGCTTTTTCTCCCTGTCCTCTCTGGCCTTTCCGGGCACCAACAGTTTTATAGGTGAATTTCTTGTCCTGGCCGGCGCTTTTGCCAAGTCGAAGATCGTTGCAGCCTGCGCCATCCCGGGTGCGGTTCTGGCAGCAGCCTACATGCTGCGCATGCTGCAGAAAGTGGTCTGGGGCGGTACCAATAATCCTGACCAGTCATACCTGGCTGATTTAAATGTGCGTGAAATTATTACACTGGCACCCCTGTTGTTGTTTGTCCTGTGGATCGGCTTGAATCCCGCGCCGTTTATGGATGTGATGCATGCCAGCGTCAACCACCTGATCCAGCAGGTGGGAATTGCCGATGCTGGCCCGCAGGGAATACTTGAAGTAGCTAAACTTGCGATACCGCATTAAACGATAGAGTAAAAAAGGGCATATGATGAAAATGGCATTGTTTTTTCCGGAGCTTTTTCTCCTGTTAAGCTGCCTGGTAATTTTTCTGCTTACCCTTGGCAAGATGCGCAGCAGCACGGTACGGAATATTACTGCTGCCCTGTCAATAATTGCGTTCCTGATCTGCGCCGGTAGCCTCAGGCTGGAAGGAGATTTGTTTTTTAAAGCCTACCGGATTGACCTGTTTTCCCAGCTCTTCAAGCTGGCAATAACGGGCGGTGTGGCCCTGCTGCTTCTTTTCAGCCGGGAACTGAAGGGGATAGAAGAAACCATCAGGGCGGAATATTATCTTTTCCTGCTTTTAAGCGCCCTGGGCCTAGTCATGCTGGTGAGTTCGGTCGAACTGCTTTCCATTTTTGTGGCCCTTGAACTTTCCTCCTATGCCCTCTACCTGCTTGTGCCCATGCGCGACGACCACTCCGGCCTGCGGGAACAGATGGAAGCCGGCATCAAGTATATCCTTTTCGGCGTGGTGGCAACCGGCATTATGCTCTTTGGCATGAGCTATCTTTTCGGCCTCACCGGTACAACCTATTTAAGCGAACTGATCCCGGCCATGAACCAGGTGATAGGAACACCGGCAGCGATTGTCGGGATAGCCCTGGTTATGGGCGGCTTCTTCTTCAAACTCGGCCTTTTTCCTTTTCATTTCTGGCTGCCTGATGTTTACCAGGGGGCCTCCAATGAGACTACGGCATTTATAGCCTCCGTGCCCAAGCTTGGCGCAGTGGCGCTTTTGATCCGGGTCGCCACCCTTGCTGCACCATCGGCAGCAACCCTGGTTAACCTGCTGATGATTCTCGCAGTCTGCTCCATGTTTTACGGCAACCTTATCGCCCTGGTGCAGAAAGACATCAAGCGCATGCTTGCCTTTTCCGGTATCGCCCATGCAGGCTTCGTGATTCTCGGTATTATCACCCTGAAGGACACCGGCTTTGCCTCGGCAATCTATTATATTACAGGTTATATGCTTATGAACCTTGCCTGTTTTCTGGTTATCTGCAATGTCTCTGTAAAGGGTGAAAATCTTGCCATAAGTGATTTGACCGGCCTTTACAAGCGGGCCCCGCTTCTGGCCTTTACCCTGGCAGTCGGCATGTTTGCCCTGGCGGGCATTCCGCCCTTTGTCGGTTTTATGGGCAAGTTCATGCTGCTGGCCGGTGCTTTGAAGGAAGGGTACCTGACCCTGGTCATCCTTGCCGCAATCAATACCGCAATCGCAATCTACTACTACCTGTCAGTGGTGCGCGTCAGTTACTGCACCGACCCGGAAGAGAGGCCGGCTTTAACAGTAGCGCCTCTTACCCAGGTAATCAGTATTGTACTCGTGCTCATTATCATCATAATGGGTGTCATGCCTGCACCTGTGGTTGACATAGCCACTGCTGCTGTCAGGGGCATCATGTAGTATCAATCCTTTATGCTGTATCTACTTAATGCACCTTTATCTTGATTTCCTTTTTCTTGGCCTCCTCTGATTTCGGCAGATTGATGGTCAGAACACCCTTGTCAAAAGTCGCATCAATCTTGTCCGTTTTGACAAGCGTCGGCAGCTTGATCTTCCGCTCAAAAGCACCATGATACCTTTCAACAAAGTACCGGTGCTCATCCTTTTCTTCTTTCTCTTCCTTCTTCTCGCCCCTGATGGTGAGAATGTCTTCAGTAAGGCTAAGCTCGACATCCTTTGCCTCCAGGCCTGGTAGTTCTGCCTTGACGACCAGCTTGTCCTTGGTTTCTTTCAGGTCAATTGTGGGCAGCCACTCATGGGTACCAAGTCTTTCATGGAAAGGTGTTT
Source organism: Desulfobulbaceae bacterium (assembly GCA_002868955.1). Taxonomy (GTDB): domain Bacteria; phylum Desulfobacterota; class Desulfobulbia; order Desulfobulbales; family BM004; genus BM004. Next base: position 880 of record PKTW01000141.1, on the reverse strand, counting down.
CCGGAAAGAACCGGTCCCAGAGGCTGTCCATCTCCCTCCGGAGCGTTGTCAGCTCATCAAATGGTTTCCACGGAATAATGTTCATGGTATCACCTCCTTTAACCTACTATCTTCCTGCCGCATTCAGCCTTCAAGCCAATGATAGACTTCTGCAGCATTGCACTAAAGAACTAACTTGATCCTACTTAAAAAATAAGTATGGATTTTTCTGCTGTAAAGGTCTGTATTCGCGACTGGTAAAAGAAAAATTCAATCTGGGCAAATAAAGTTACAACATAAAAATTTTAGAGTTAACCTAGTATTTCGCTGCTCTTTTATTGGCGTTGACCCGGCCTCCTTATGCTGCAATAAATAACCATCCGGAAACATACCGCGGTAGGAAATGGTTATGAAGCATATGAAAAACAAATTGAAAAGGAGGAAACAATGAAAAAGCAAATTTGGCTGGCAGCAGTTCCGGCAATATTGCTTGCAGCAGGGATTGCATGCGCTGCAGGGAAAAGTTCAGCGGAAATGGGTAAAGAGTTGTTCAGTGATTCTAAGCTTAACGGGTCGGCAAACGAGTCATCCTGCAACAGTTGCCATGCCGGGGGCAAGGGCCTGGAAAATGCAGCAGGGAAGAAGAAATTTTCCAAGTTGGTCAACAACTGCCTTGTCGGCAAGATGGAAGGAGAAAAGCTGGATGGCCGCACCGTGTCAATGCGGTCCCTCAAGAAGTATATCCAATCTTTAGGTAATTAATAACTATTTGTTAATACAATAAAAAGGCAGGGTTTGATGCCCTGCCTTTTTCTGAAATATGTAAAAAATGGTAGCAGTTCAAATTCTACCTGACTTAGCCTGTATCTGGGAAAGATTTTGGTTGTGTGTTGAGAGGTGC
>PKTW01000103.1 GCA_002868955.1 Desulfobulbaceae bacterium | reverse complement strand
TTATGATTGAAGTGGCTTTTAGAAGTGTTGCCGATGGAGGTAATTCTGATGCTATTAGCTTGCCTCTAGGAACTTATGAAGTAGTTATATCGCCAGAAGGAAAAGCGCCTTATGTGGAGGAAGTAGTTATTGGAACAGCTGGTGAAAACATAGATGTTGATCATACAACACTGTAATCCACAAAATTTGAATCATATTTGATTGCAACCTAATAAAATATAAAAAAATTTGCTCCTGCAGACTTAATATAAATAATTAGAACAACTCCCGCTATTTTCTCTCGGTGGGAGTTGTTCTAATTTCAGTCTTCATTTGTTATATCACTTTAATGCTTCTGCCCATATTTCTGAAAGTGTCAAGTAGAAAAGACCTATCCCAGTGCCCCTGTTTTATCGGGGGATTTTTATTTCATATGCAGGGCATTAGCGACTGCTGATTGCTGCTTCTCAATATAAACTCGGGAATGATTCCTAAATTATCAAGATGTACAGAGGATATGTTGACTCAGATTTTGCCTGATAAAAGTTAAGATTGTGGCAAGTAATTTACACTTCTCCTATTTTGGGAACAATTCTCAACTGCTTGTTTTTATTGACTCTCTTGTAATTATCCTGTAGTAATTCTACCTATACAATATACATTAAAAATTTATAGCAGTAACGGAAAACCACAGGTCGTATTAAGATAGCTGGGTTGCCAGTTACATCGTAGCCGAGTTGTCCTATTAAGGATGGTTCGGTTTTTTATTTAATGATCAAGGAGTGGAAGATGAAGAAAATACTGATAGGAGTTGCATTGATGATGACCGTTATCATGGTTTTGCTGGTAGTGGCTGTCTCGGCTGTTGAGGCTCCTCGGATGAAGATGACGACGGAGATTCCCAAGTCGATCACGACACCTGACAGGGTGGAAACACGGATTGGCAGTCTGGAATTTTTTGACGGCTTTCCTACTGAAGATACGGCCCAGAAATGTTTTGACAACCTGGACTTTCTTCGTGGAGTAGAGACATTTCTGAACGGGTGTCCCGCCGCCTCGCTTATAGCAATGCGGGAAGGAATGCGGAAACTCGGAGCGATTGATGGAACCATCGCAATCACCGAGACCCTGATGGATTCAAAATCATTGTTTCTAACGCCAAATACGGAGAGTATCTATACTGGTACGTGGCTGGATTTGAAGGACGGCCCTATCGTTGTGGAAAGCCCGCCCAATACGTTAGGGATTGTGAATGACTTTTGGTTTCGCTACGTGGCCGACCTGGGAAATGCTGGGCCAGATAAGGGAAAAGGTGGTAAGTACCTATTTGTGGGGCCAGGATATGAGGGCGACATACCAGAGGGTTACTTCGTTTCTCGCAGCCAAACATACGGCAATTTTCTGATCTGGCGAGGCTTTCTCGTGGAAGGTGATCCGAAACCCGGTATTGAAAACTTCAAGAAACATGCACGTATTTACCCGCTGTCCAGAGTAAATGATCCTCCCGAACAGAAGTGGGTTAACATGTCGGGAAAGGCTTTCAATACCATCCATGCCAATGATTTCAGCTTTTATGAAGAGCTGAACCAGGTCGTTCAGGAGGAACCCACCGAGTCCCAGGATCCGGAAATACTGGGACTTTTCGCTTCCATTGGCATCAAGAAAGGACAGCCTTTTACACCAGACGCCCGCATGAAGAAAATTCTGACCGAAGCGGCCGCGGTGGGCAATGCCACGGTTAGGTCGCTCACCTTTCCTGGACGTGACAAGACCGCCTACCAATACAACAGCGGCTACTGGAAGACCGCCTTCATCGGTGGCAGTCATGAGTTCCTGGCAGATGGAGTTCGGCTGCTGGATGCCCGAGCATTCTTTTACTACTACGCCACGATGGTTACACCGGCCATGACAGTGAAAATCCCAGGAGCTGGGTCGCAATATTCTATGGCTACCGTCGACGCCAAGGGCAACCCGCTCGATGGCTCAAAAAAATACAAACTCCACTATCCACCGGATGTCCCAGCCAAGGATTTCTGGTCAGTGGTGGTCTACGACAACCAGACTCGTTCGCTGCTCCAGACCGATCAGCAATACCCGAGTGTGGTCAGCCAGCGAGGGGTTCAGGCTAATCTGGACGGGTCCTACGATATCTACTTCGGCCCGAAAGTACCTGAAGGAAAGGAAAGCAACTGGATTCAGACTATACCTGAAAAAGGATTCAGTGTCATTTTACGCTTTTACGGACCGCTTCAGGCCTGGTTCGACCAGACCTGGCGGCCCGGAGATATTGAATTGCAGCAGTGAATTTCTACGTCCCGCAGGGCTCCTGACGGTAAGGCACCTGCCTTTATGATTCGCGCCCTGCGGGACGTGGACGGCGCCAACCTGGATCGCGTCCAAATTGTCAAGGGATGGCTCAACAGCACGGGTGCCTTGCAGGAGAAGGTCTATGACGTCATGTGTTATGATAATCGCAGCATTAACAGCAAGGGGCTGTGTGACAAACCCGTCGGCAATACGGTGGATATCACAACGGCTACCTATACGAACAGCATCGGTGAGGCCCTGATGCTGGCCTATTGGCAGGATCCGGATTTTGACCCAAAACAGCAGGCGTTCTATTACGTCCGCGTGCTGGAAATTTCAACGCGGCGCTGGTCTACTTAAGATTCAGTGTTCTTAGGGATCGAGCTGCCGAAGGATGTGGATCCAACCCACCAGGAGGGGGCCTATACATCGCCGATTGATATACGCCATAATTAAAACAGAATTTGCAAATTGACTGTTAATTGCTGATGAATCAAAATTACAACATGTGCAAGGGTATATTGTTTTTTTTATGGGCTGTCCTTTTCCCCACAGCCACCAAGGATCTGTTGGGCGGCGAGAAATGGTCCGTGCCTTTTAATATTGCCATTTCCAAGCTCGTCAGATGGGGCAGGCTGCCAGTCAGTCTGCAGGACGGTATAGGCTACTGGGCAAAATCCCCTGACTATGGTCCTGAAGGATACCGCTTCAGGTTGCAGGCAAATTTTGTCCTCCCCAAAAAAAATAAACCCATGAGGTGGTTACATGAAACAATCACTGGATAATATTTGGCTGTCATTGCTTTTTAGTCCTCTGCTTATGCTGATATTTTTATTGCCGGCCCACTCCGCTGCAGCAGACAATGACACCTGGCACTTCCAGCTGGCTCCCTATGCCTGGCTGGCAGGGCAGAGCGGCAGGGTTGCCACCATCCCGCCCCTGCCGCCGGCTGACATTGATATTGATTTTTATGATGACATTCTGGGCAACATCAACGGAGCCCTGTTTCTTGTTGGAGAAGCCCGCAAGGGACGCTACGGCATAGTTGCTGATGTTGCTTACGTTGATATAGAAATTGAGGCCCCGACACCAGGGCCATTATTTACCTTACTGACCTCCAGGACACAATCATGGATTATTTCGGTGGCGGGCCTTTATCGCCTGGCTGAAAAACAGGGAACTTTCCTGGATCTTATAGGTGGATTCCGTTACTGGTCAGTTGACTCGACACTGTCTCTCAGAGAAGGAATGGCAGCAGCCAGGTCCTTCAGCAACACAGAAGACTGGTTTGATCCTATCATTGGCCTTAAAGGCCTAGCTCCCTTGGGCGATTCCAAGTTTTTCGTCAGCGGCTTCCTGGTTCTTGGAGGATTCGGCGCCGGCTCTGATTTCATGTGGGACGCGAACCTAAACCTTGGCTACCGGTGGACGGAAACCTTCTCAACAACCTTTGGTTACCGCTACCTTGATGTGGATTATGAGGATGGGAATTTCCTCTATGATGTCAGTCAGGATGGCCTCACTCTGGGACTTTCCTGGAGATTTTGAGAGCAATCAATATAGCTTCAAACTCTTGGGATCAAAAATTTCGGAATGTCACTTTAACTGGGACATTCTGATTAAAAATATATACGAGTTGCGATAACTTCTGATGGTCATGGATCTAACAGAGCTTTTCAAATAATATGGACCTCAATGACAAGCGGTAAGAAAGTTAATGTAGTCATAACTGTGGAGCACAATAACAAACCCTAACAAATTGCTTCACAAGGATTGCCAGCACCGACTTGTGATGCCTGCTATCTCTTTTGAATGGTGGGTTTGCTTTAAAAAGTTAATATTGATTGTGGCAATAGTAACTGGTAGACATCCATCTAAGATTCTAGATTGTGGCAAGATAGTTGGACTTTTGAATCAGTTAATATAATATTCAGAAGTATCAAATGGCTTGCAGGTAAGCAGATCGATAAAAAAATGGAACTACTTAAGCAAAAAAAATATATTGAGGAAAATGGGGCAAGGTATCAAGAACGCACTTGTTGACATGGAAAAGAGGAAATGAAAGTCAGATGGCAAAATATTCAGAGGAACTACCGCTGCCAAGACTGGAGCCAATCGTCTTATGCGGGTTCTGACAAAGGATTGGCTGTGGGACAGCGCTTTAAATTGTTTACTTTGGCCGTTTCTGCCCTGCTGTTCATAATTGGTCTGTCAGTGTTTTTAGCTGCGGCTTCAGAAGCTGGTGACCACCCGCAGGCGGTGACCACGTCAAATCCGTCAATTTCGAAAGACGAATTGGTGTTACTGCTGGTACCGCTGAGCAAGGAAGAATTGCTGATCGAGGCTGGGGGCTGGCAGGAAATAGTCAAGGGGAAGGCCCAGGAAATAGTCCGTACGGAGATTGCTGTGCTCCGCGATAACAAGGCGATTGACAAGGCCGAGGAGTTAAGGAAGAAGACCGAGGCAACCAAGGCACAGTTGGAGAAAGTTGCAGAAAAGGTCGCGGCTATCGATGAGGCTGAGGAGGCCAAAAAGGCCGAAAAGGTCGATCTGCTCGAGAGTGTGACGACGCTGCGTGAAGAGCGCACGCTAATGCTCGACAATATGCGCATTGTCATCAATGAACTGGATGCCAAGACAGACAAAGATGACGCCGACACCCGAGCAAAAATAAAGGATTATCGTCGGTATATCAGCACCGTATCCGGCATCCATGTGGATGTCTCGGACACCACCTCTGCCTGGGTATCTCTCAAGGGCTGGGTTACCTCCAAACAAGGAGGCCTCCGTTGGCTCGTCAACATTGGAAGTTTCCTCGGAATTCTTGTCCTGTCCTGGTTTCTGGCCAAGTTCCTCAGCAAGATGATGCATAAGGCAATGGCGCGAGTTGCCCTATCGGCACTGCTGGTCGACTTTCTGGTAAAGTCGGTCCACTGGGTGGTAATGTTAATCGGAATCATCTGGGCGCTTTCAGCCCTTGAGATCAGCATTGCCCCATTGCTTGCCCTAGTCGGTGCCGCAGGCTTCATCATAGCCTTCGCGATGCAGGATTCCCTGTCCAACTTTGCCAGTGGACTAATGATCCTATTCTTTCGACCATTCGACATGGATGACCTAGTCGATGCCGGTGGTGTCTCCGGCAAGGTCAGCTCCATGAACCTGGTCTCGACGACGATCAGAACCCTTGACAACAAATTGATGGTTGTACCGAATTCAAAGATATGGAACGATGTCATCACCAATGCTACTGGAGTTACAGAGCGGCGTGTCGACTTGGAGTTCGGAATCGGTTACGACGATGATATTGAACAAGCCCAGCATATCCTCGAGGAAATCGTTGCCAGTCACCCCAAAGTGCTCAAAGACCCAGCCCCGCTAATAAAAATGAGTGCCCTGGCAGATTCGTCGGTGAACTTTATCTGCCGGCCCTGGGCAGCGACCAGCGACTATTGGGACGTGTACTGGGATATAACAAAGGAAGTAAAAAAGCGTTTTGATGAGGCCGGCATCAGCATTCCATTCCCGCAGCGTGATGTTCACGTATACATCGAGAAAGGCATGGAAATCGATCGTCTCGCAACACAAAACCGCAACTCCAAGTGATAGCAACCTTTGAAAATGAAGGTCCGTAAGCCGATGACAGACAAGAGATGTAACGTTTTATATATGATCAAGAGGTGGAAAAATAAGTAACTGAAACATGTATTCAATTCCCCACTTAACACCTTAAAAATAACATATCGAATTATAACTTGTTGCTAACTAAGACAAAAATACAACTAAAGGACTGGGTTCCCCTCCAACCTGACAAATAAAATACTCCAAGAAATACTCCTGACGGTCGATTGTTTTTCTCTAATCATAATCTATAATTAAATTAAGTACATATTGGGGCTTATGGATAACCTGGTTTGCAGTAGTAAATCATTTAGTGCAAACATTCGTGAGGATTTAGTTATATGGGTTCAATTCACGAATAATTTTAGTTAGACCAAGAGCTCAAGTGTTTGAGCTTCTTGTCGAGTGCGGAGAATAGGTGAAAGTAACACTTTCAATAATATGTATTTTAATTATCTCTGAGAGTGTTCAAGGTTTGAGGAGCCGTATAGAAAGTATAGATAACGATAATCCAACCCTTGAAGATATTAAAAACTTGTTAACAGATATGATTGAGGGCCAAAATGAATAAAAAAATATCTGGCTTAGGCTGGTATGATGAATCTGGTTATGACAGAGAAGGATATAACATATGGGGATATAACAGATATGGTTTTGATAGAGAAGGCTTTAATATGTTTGGTTATGACAGAGAAGGTTTTAACAGAAAGGGTTATGACAGAGAGGGGTACGACAGAGCTGGTTATAACTTACTGGGCTTAAATAGAGAGGGCATAAACAAAGTTATCNAAACGAAATATGATGAAGCTGGTTATGACAGAAAGTGGTAGCATCTGCTGTTTTATTATTCAACACAATTTACACTCCTTTGGATTAAATTCTACCCCTGGGGTCTTTTAATTCAAGGTTTTTATATGTCATAAAGCCTGATGCCGAGCATGTCACATTGTGGTACATGTTTAAAACTATTGATAATAATAAAACAAAATGACTTGATTCTCCCTTTGGGTTTTATTAAAATAAGAAATATTCTCAAATATCACCTTTATAATCTTTTATCTACATATCTGTTGATTATCACAATCAACAGATATGTATTAGTAATTTAAGCAAAAAGGAGGGGATATGAAAAAATTTGTTAGCATTGCATCATTTGCAACAGCAATACTATGTTTTGGGCTTTCATATGGTGCGCCTGAAGTACCCGATGTGATCATGATGCCGGGGACACAGCCTCAAGAAGTTACACTAGAAGCACCTACCAGGTGCCTGAACTGCCATGAAGGATATGAAACCAATCCCCGGGTAGAGCCCGGGTTTGGCTGGTTGGGAGCAGCCATGGGCAATGCGGGGCGGGATCCTATCTTCTGGGCAACGCTTACCATTGCCGAGCAGGACCTTGACGGCGTCGGCGACCTCTGCATCCGCTGCCACAGCTCCGGCGGCTGGATGGGAGGACGCTCAACCCCAACCGACGGTTCAGGTCTTGCCGCAAGTGATGAAGACGGCATTGACTGTGACACCTGTCACCAGATGACCAACCCGGATGTTGCAGAGCATGTTGGCGTCATGAATGATCCATTCATTGCCAACCAGGGTGACAACCTGGATCCTGTTCAGGCACTGGAAGCATATTATGGCAGCGGAATGTATTTCCTGTCCAATGACTTCGGTAAGCTTGGCCCCTACTCTGAAGGTGATGC
>PKTW01000075.1 GCA_002868955.1 Desulfobulbaceae bacterium | reverse complement strand
GAAATCCTTTTTCTTCATTAATTCTGCAACAGGGACGAACATGAATGTAAAACATATGCAACGATTTTGTTATGTAATTTTACTGGCACACTTCTTAAACATAGGATTTAGTAACCCCCTGCCTGCAGAGGCCGGCCGCCTTACCGCCCCGGTGCATTATATCTCTATGGAATTTGACCTGCAGTCCAATAGTCTCACGGCAACCTCCCGCATCGAGCTGCCGGCTGGTCTTAACCTTCACCTCAGCATGTCCCATCTGAATGTGTCCCGGATCATTATCAACGGTCAACCGGCAGAAGCGGGCCCGGGTAATGATGCTCTTGATATTCCCTCATCTTCAGGCGAGCAGGAGATTGTGCTCACCTATAGCAAAGAAATACCTCCTGATTCAACGACGGGCAACATGATCAGCCAAGCAGGCATAACACTTATTGGCAACTGGTATCCTGTTGCCGACCAGGACATGCTCTTCAAGTTAACTGCCCACATACCCATCGCATTTGAGGCCATCTCAGAAGCCGACGAGATTATTGCCTTTCTGATCAATGATAAAAAACAGGTTACATTTCGTTTTCCGCACCCTCTGTTCAGCATTAACTTTATTGCCGGCCCATATGCTGTCAGCCAGGAGCATTTTGGCGAAGAAAAAATCCTGGCGGCCTATTTTTTCCCCGAAGACGCGGAACTGGCAGCCGGATACCTTGCAAAGGCAAAACAATATTTGGAACGGTATTAAGAAATGCTGGGGCCCTATCCTTATAACCGCTTTTCTATTGTGGAGAACAGGTTGCCCACCGGCTTTGCCATGCCCACCTTTACGCTGCTCGGCCAATCTGTCGTCAGGCTTCCCTTTATTGTTGATACCTCCCTGGGCCATGAAGTCCTGCATTCCTGGTTTGGCAACGGGGTTCACATGTCTCCCCAGGAAGGCAACTGGGTAGAGGGCTTGACTACCTACCTGGCTGATCAGACGTTTGCAGCTGACGCCGGCAGGGATACTGCCTACAGAAAAGAACAACTTGTTAAATACCAAAGCTTTGTCAGACCTGATATGGATCTTGTTCTGCGCCATTTCAGCAATGTTGGCCATGGAGACATGAAGGGGCAGCCTACCCGTGCTGTCGGCTATAATAAATCCTCCATGTTTTTTCATATGCTGCGCAATAAACTCGGCTCGGATGTCTTCACGGCCTCTCTGCAGGATTTCTTCAAACGCTCGAAGTTCAAGACTGCCGGCTGGTCTGATCTGCAAACCAGCTTCGAAAGTGTTTCAGGCATGGATCTCGAATCCTTTTTTACACAATGGCTTGACAGAAATGATGTCCCGGTTCTTGCAGTGCAGCAGCCTGAAATATTAAACAAGGACGGCTATCCGGTTATTCATTTCAACATTGTCCAACACAATGATACTCCTTATATGTTGGAGGTGCCGGTCGTTATTAAAACCGCGGCAGAAGAAATCCACAAAACGCTTTCTGTCTCCGAGCCTCTGACTCCTTTTGAAATCCCTCTCGCATCTGTACCCCGCACCCTTGTTATTGACCCGGATTACGATCTCATGCGCCAACTGGCCCCCTCTGAGCTGCCGCCGACATGGTCTCAATTTTTGGGCACAGCAAACAAGGTGGTTGTTCTGCCGGATGAGAAATATCGCGCTCTGTACAAATCCCTATTGGATGACCTTGAGGAATCTGCGATACAGGTCTTGTTGCAGAATGAGGTCACCGACAATGATCTGGCTGAAAACTCCGTGCTTTTTCTTGGAACTGATGGGAGCTTGAGCCGATCCCTTTTTGCACACCCGGATCATCCGGAAGAGGGTTTTACTCTGGATGTCAGGCCCAACCCTTTGAACCCGTCCCAGGTTGCTGTACTTATCTCTGCTGCAAACACCGAACAGGTGGAGATGGCGGCCAGAAAGCTTCGTCATTATGGGAAATACAGTTTCCTCTCTTTTAAGAACGGCCGGCTCCAGGATAAAAATATCGCTGAGACTGATTCCGGCCTCATGATCGAGCTGCTCAGCTTGCCTTCCGGCATCGAAACAAGCAAGTCTCAAACATTCGACGATATCATTACCAGGTTATTGCATTACCAGGTGATATATATAGGGGAAACCCACACAAATTATGAGGACCACCAACTGCAACTGGAAATTATCCGGGCCCTGTATGAAGATGATTCACGCCTGGCCATCGGCATGGAAATGTTCACCAGGCCAAATCAATCAGTTATCGACCGATACCTGTCCGGTGAGCTTGATGAAAAATCCTTTCTCAAGGAGTCGCATTATTTCAAGACCTGGCGTTTTGATTATCGGTTGTACAGGGATATAATAAATTTTGCCAAACATAATAACCTGGCGATCATTGCCTTGAATTTGGAAAAAGATATTGTCAACCGGGTCTTCAAAGCCGGGGGCCCGAACAGCTTGGACGATGAGGAGGCAAGCCTCTTGCCTGCAGACAGAAAGCTTGATGAGCCCGGCTACCGGCAGAGAATAAAGACAGCCTTTATGATGCATGCGGGCCAGGGGCAGAATGGAGATTTCAGCGGTTTTTTGCAGGCGCAGGCCTTGTGGGATGAAACCATGGCCGAGACTATTGTCGAATACCTGGAAACCCACCCGGGTGAGCGCATGGTAGTCATTGCCGGTAAGGGCCATGTAGACAGGATAAACGCCATTCCACCACGGGTAGCCCGCCGCCTGGAGGTTTCCCAGGTTGTTGCAATAAACAGCATCGGCTCGCCATCAGATTCAAAAACTGCTGATTTTGTCTTTTTCTCTCCACCGGCAAGCCTTTCCGCCTTCCCCGTTCTGGGCGTCATGCTTGAAGATACTGAAAATGAAGAAGGCGTTCTGGTTACGGCGCTCAATCCCCAAGGTCAAGCAATGGAAGCAGGCATGAGGGAAAAAGACATTATCCTGGCCATTGATGACCAACCGGTCAATGATGTGGAGGATGTAAAAATTGAGATGCTTTACAAGGAAAAAAGCGCTTCGGTCATGGTGCGCACCAGGCGCAGGGCTTTTCTCTTTGGTGATAAAGAACTGGATATTGAAGTGCCATTGAAAAGTGCAGAAAAAACGCACAATATGTAAAGAAATCAATCCGCCAGCTTAATAGCTTCTGCCAGCCGCACGGCCTGGACTGTCTTTTCCACATCATGGACCCGCAGGACCGACACACCTTGTTGCGCGCAAAGCGCCGAGATCGCAGCAGTTGCCACATCCCTTGCATGCAATTCTGCACCTAGCAGCTTACCTATAAATGATTTCCGCGAATGACCTACCAGAACGGGGCAGCCGAGATCGGCAAATTCAGCCACCCGTTTCAGAATGGACAGATTATGACCGACAGTCTTACCAAATCCGATTCCAGGATCAATAATGAACCGATTCCGGGAAACTCCATTTTCCTCAGCCCATGCCAGTCTCTCTTCAAAAAAATCCTTGATCTCAGATACGACATCATCATAGTGGGGATCAACCTGCATGTCAGAAGGGGTACCCTGCATATGCATTATGACGACCGGAACCTCTGTTTCCCTGACCAGGGAGAGCATCTCCGGGTCAAAACGCAGAGCACTGATATCATTTATAATATCTGCTCCTTCTGCCAGGGCCTTACGGGCCACTTCCGCCTTTGTCGTGTCAATGGATATCGGGATTGCAGAGACTTGCCGGATCAGACGAATTGCGGGCAGGATCCTGCCGCATTCCTCTGCTATGGACACCGGTTCGGCAAAAGGACGGGTTGATTCGCCACCTACATCAATGATGTCAGCACCGGCTTGCACCATTGCTGCAACTTGCTTGGCAATGTTGTCAGCGTCAAAAAAGCGTCCGCCGTCTGAAAAGGAATCCGGAGTAACATTAAGGATCCCCATGACCAGAACTTTGGAGCCGAAATCAAGGTGCATGGTTTTAGCGTATTGTCTTGGAAGATAACTTTGCCCGGAATCCTATTGATCGGAGCCGGTTTCAGCGCTTCCACTTTCTGCAGGCCCATCCTCAACCTGCGGCTTTTCAGCAGGCTGACTCTCCTTTTCGGCCTTGGAGTCCGACTTGACATCCTCAATGATGTTCTTGATATCATCCAGCACAATGGTCTCTCTTTCCAGCAGGGCATTTGCCATGCCATTGAGAACCTGGAGATTGTCGGCCAGAAGCTTTTGTGCCGTTGCATTGGCTGACTCCACCAACACTTTTACTTCCTTGTCAATAAGGATGGCGGTATCTTCACTGTAATCGCGGTGCTGGGCGATCTCCCGGCCGAGGAATATCTGCTCTTCCTTTTTGCCGTAGGTCAGGGGCCCCATATCACTCATGCCCCATTCGCAGACCATCTTTCTGGCCAGGGTGGTGGCCTGTTCAATATCATTGCCTGCCCCGGTTGTTATATCGTCAAAAACCAGACTTTCTGCTGCCCTGCCGCCCAGAAGGATACATATCCTGTTTATCAGATAGCCTTTCGAGTGCGTATGCTTTTCCTCGATGGGAAGCTGCTGGGTGAGTCCAAGTGCACGGCCCCGGGGAATAATGGTGACCTTGTGGATCGGGTCCGTATCGGGCAGCATGATGGCAACCAGGGCATGCCCTGCCTCATGGTAGGCAGTGATTTTTTTCTCCTTATCGGTAATGATCATGCTGCGCCGCTCTGCACCCATCATGACCTTATCCTTGGCCAGTTCAAGATGCTGCATGGTGACCTTGTCATTGTTACCGCGAGCTGCCAGCAAAGCTGCCTCATTCACCATGTTTTCAAGATCTGCGCCGGTAAAGCCAGGTGTCCCCCTGGCAATGACCTGCCAGTCAATATTATCGGCCACAGCTGTTTTACGGCCATATACCTCGAGGATTTTTTCACGCCCTTTAACATCAGGGATGGGCACAATAACCTGCCTGTCAAAGCGGCCTGGACGCAGCAGGGCCGGATCAAGTACATCCGGTCTGTTCGTGGCCGCGACAATAATGACACCCTCGCTGGACTCAAACCCGTCCATTTCAACCAGAAGCTGGTTCAGGGTCTGCTCGCGTTCGTCATGACCCCCGCCCAGACCTGCGCCGCGATGCCTCCCCACTGCATCAATCTCATCTATAAAAATAATGCAGGGCGCATTTTTCTTGCCCTGGACAAAAAGATCACGGACCCTTGACGCGCCGACACCCACAAACATCTCAACAAAATCAGAGCCGCTGATGGTAAAGAAAGGGACCTCAGCCTCGCCAGCTATGGCCTTTGCCAGGAGTGTCTTCCCTGTACCAGGGGCCCCGGCAAGAAGCACACCCTTCGGTATCCTGCCTCCAAGGCGGGTAAATTTCTTCGGGTCCTTCAGAAAATCAATAATTTCAGAAAGTTCTTCCTTGGCTTCTTCAATACCGGCCACATCTTTAAAGGTGACCTTCGTTTCCCCTTTTTCCATGAGCCGGGCCCGCGTTTTGCCAAAAGAAAGGGCACCTTTGCCACCCATCTGCATCTGCCGCATGAAAAATATCCAGACCCCGATAAGGAGCAGCATGGGGAACCAGGAAACCAGGATGGTTACATACCAGGGCGTATCTTCCTTCTGCTTGACCGATATGTCTACGCCGTTTTTGCGCAGCATCGGGATAAGTTCAGAGTCGTCAGGTGATATTGTACGAAAATCATTGCCACCCCTGAGAGTTCCCATGATCTGATCGCCTTCAATAGAAACCTTGGTTATGGCACCGGACTCGACGCTATTGATAAAATCGCTGTAGGAAATATCTACATGCTGGAGCTGCGGCTTGTTGAACAGGTTGAATAGGAGAATCATGGTCAAGCCGATCACCAGCCACATGCTCAGGTTTTTGTAAAATGTGTTCAAAATTTAGCCCTCATTGCAAGACAATACGACTTTCGGCTGTATCACCGGGTTCATTGTTTAGTAAAAATTTATGTATATAAGCTTTCAAATAAAGCAATTTGCGAATAAATAACCACAATTAAAGATAAGTTCAGACTCGCGAAATGTCCAGTCCCTTTTCCTGATAGCTGCCGGTTTAAAAATATTCCTGGATTGCCTTTACCTGTATTTCTTTTTCACACACCGTCTCCAGGGCCTGCACCATTGACAGCGCACCGCTGGTGGTGGTGGTATAAGGCAGATGATAATCAAGGGCGCTCCTGCGGATGGTATAGGAATCCTCGGTGGTCCTTGAGCCCATTGAGGTATTTATGATCCAATGAATCTGGTTGTCCCGCACCTTGTCCAACAGATGCGGCCGGCCCTGGGATATCTTATTCACCATGGTACATTCCACGTTGTGTTCTGCTAAATAAGCAGCTGTACCGCTGGTCGCAAGTATGGAAAATCCCAGGTCCAACAGGCGCCGGGCCAGGGGGAGAACAGCAGGTTTATCGGCATCCCGCACACTGATAAGCACATTTCCCTGGGTTGGCAATTTCTGACCTGCTGCCAGCTGTGACTTGGCAAAGGCAATCCCCACGGAACTGTCAAGGCCCATGACTTCTCCGGTTGATTTCATTTCAGGACTCAACAGGGTATCAACATTGGCAAAACGATCAAATGGGAAAACCGCCTCTTTAACAGCCCAGTGGCTCACCTCGATCTCTTTTATCAATCCGAGGTCTGCCAGTTTCATGCCCATCATTACCTTGGTGGCAAGTTTTGCCAAAGGCACACCTGTTGCCTTGCTGACAAAAGGTACAGTCCTGGAGGCCCTTGGGTTCACTTCCAGTATATAGAGCTCGTTATCCTTGACCGCGAATTGAACATTCATCAGGCCGATTACATTTAATTCCTGGGCCATGGCCCTTGAGGCCTCTTTGATCTCCTCTATCATCTCAGGCGATAAGGAATAGGGTGGCAGGACACAGGCAGAATCTCCTGAATGGATGCCCGCCTCCTCTATATGCTCCATGATGCCGCCTATAATGGTAACCTCGCCATCGGAGATGGCATCAACATCAATCTCAACAGCGTCTTTTAAGAATTTATCGATTAATATAGGGTGTTCCGATGAAACAATAATGGCGGATGCCATGAACTCCCTGATCCCTTTCTCGTTATATACAATACGCATTGCCCTGCCACCGAGTACATAGGAAGGCCGCACCACTACCGGATAACCGACACGCTCGGCTATGGCCAGCGCCTCCTCCATGGTGCGTGCAGTTCCGTTGGCCGGCTGCCGCAGGTTTAATTTCTGCAGAAACTGCTGAAAGCGCTTGCGGTCCTCTGCCCTGTCGATGGAATCAGGCGAAGTGCCGACGATTGGCACCTTTGCCTCTGCCAGGGTAACTGCCAGGTTCAACGGTGTCTGGCCGCCGAACTGGACGATGACCCCGTCAGGCTTTTCCCGCTCGATGATATTAAGCACATCCTCCCTGGTCAGCGGCTCAAAATAGAGCTTATCCGAGGTGTCATAGTCTGTACTCACAGTCTCCGGGTTGGAGTTGACCATGATGGATTCTATACCCATTTCCCTTAGGGCAAAGGAGGCGTGCACACAGCAGTAGTCAAACTCTATTCCCTGACCGATACGATTGGGCCCACCGCCAAGGATGATCACCTTTTTCGTGTTGTCTATCCTTGATTCGTCTTCTGTCTCATATGTGGAGTAATAATACGGAGTATAGGCCTCAAATTCCGCCGCGCAGGTGTCAACCAGCTTGTAGACTGGCAACAGGTCCTGTTTGAACCGCAATTCCCGGATGTCGTTTTCCGTGGTACCGGTGAGGTGTCCAATCTGAAAATCTGAAAATCCCTGCTGCTTGATCTTGCGAAGAAACACCTTAGTCAAGCCATGAAATCCTGCCGCTGCAATGGCCTCTTCTGTCTCGACCAGCTGCTTGAAATTGTTCAGGAACCAAGGGTCGATAGAGGTAAGACCATAGAGGTCCTCAACACTTCTGCCACGCCGTAATGCTTCATAGATGACGAAAATTCGCTGAGAATTGGGGGTCACCAATTTTCTCTCCAGCTCTGCCTCCTCCATGGAGGCAAGGGAATCCTTGCCGTCATTACCAAAACCCATACGCCCAATCTCAAGTGAGCGCAGCCCTTTCTGGAAGGCCTCCTTAAAAGTACGGCCGATTGCCATGGTCTCGCCCACGGATTTCATGGCTGTGGTGAGAATATCCTCAGCTTCAGGAAATTTCTCAAAAGTCCAGCGCGGTATTTTCACCACGCAATAATCAATGGTCGGCTCAAAGGAGGCGTAAGTCTCCCTGGTAATATCATTGGGGATTTCATCCAGGGTGTAACCGATGGCAAGCTTGGCAGCTATCTTGGCTATGGGAAAGCCGGTTGCCTTTGAAGCCAGAGCAGAACTCCTGGAAACTCTTGGGTTCATTTCAATGACCATCAGTTCGCCATCAACAGGATTGACGGCAAACTGAACATTGGACCCGCCTGTCTCCACCCCGATCTCCCGCATAATATCAATGGAGGCATTACGCATAAGCTGGTATTCCCTGTCTGTCAGGGTCTGTGCAGGCGCCACAGTAACCGAATCACCCGTATGAACCCCCATGGCATCCATATTCTCTATGGGACAGATGATCACCACATTGTCATTCTTGTCCCGCATAACCTCAAGTTCGTATTCTTTCCAGCCCAGAAGGCTGCGCTCCAGCATTACTTCATTATTGAGGCTGAGATCGATCCCCACTGTGGAAAGGGCTTCAAGCTCCTGCATGTTATAGGCCACCCCACCGCCGGTTCCGCCCAGGGTAAAACTTGGCCGGACAATAATGGGAAAACCGATCTCTTCAGCGGTGGCCAGGGCATCTTGCACCGTATGCACAATGGCGCTTTCCGGCACCTTCAAGCCGATCTTCTGCATGGCGGCACGGAACTCCTCGCGCCCTTCCGCCTTGCGGATTACATTGATATCAGCAGCCAGCAGCTCTACTCCATACTTTTCCAAGATCCCCATTTCCGCCACCCTGATGGCAGTATTCAAGCCTGTCTGGCCACCCAGGGTCGGCAGCAGGGCATCGGGCCGTTCCTTGGCGATAACCTTGGCCACCATTTCCGGGGTTATGGGTTCAATGTAGGTCTTATCCGCCAATTCCGGGTCTGTCATGATGGTTGCAGGGTTGGAATTGATCAGAACTACCTCATAGCCTTCCTCTTTCAAGGCTTTGACCGCCTGGGTCCCTGAATAGTCGAATTCACACGCCTGGCTGATAATTATGGGGCCAGAGCCTATTATAAGAATCTTCTTGATGTCTGTGCGTTTTGGCATGGGCTTTCTAGCTGATATTTTTTATATATTTATACGACGATTGTTGATTGTCTCTGGTCCATAACATGGAATCTGCGACCGATTGTTACTCCATCATCTCAACAAAACGGTCAAACAGGTACAGTGAGTCATGCGGGCCCGGAGCATTTTCAGGGTGATACTGTACGGAAAATGCCGGGAATTTTTTGTGCCTCATGCCTTCAAGGCTGCCGTCGTTGAGATTGACATGGGTCAGCTCGACTTCATCCGGGTCAAGGCTTTCCAGATCAACGCAGAAACCATGATTTTGCGATGTTATCTCAATACGGCCTGTTTCCAGGTCCTTAACCGGCTGATTAGAACCACGATGGCCGAATTTTAGTTTATACGTTATGCCGCCATAGGCCAGGCCCAGCAGCTGATGACCAAGGCAGATACCGAAAATAGGTTTTTTGCCGAGCAGTTCCCGGACAGTTTCTACGACACCTTCAACTGCAGCAGGATCGCCAGGTCCGTTTGACAGAAAAATGCCATCCGGTTCCAAGCCAAGAATTACATCCGGTCCGGCATCAGCCGGAAGCACCTGAATTGTGCAGCCCTTCTCTGCCAGTATCCTTAGCTGGTTGTACTTCAGACCATAATCCATGACAACGACTTTGTACTTGCCAGCAGACGCAGTTGAAAACCCATCTCCATTTTGGGGGCCGCTCTTCGACCAGCCATAGGGTTGATGACACGTTACTTCACGCACCAAATCCCTACCCACCAGTCCTTCTGATTCCTGCGCCATCTTGACCAGTACCGTAGGCTCCAGGGTTTTCGTGGAAACTACGCCTTTCATGGCTCCGGCCTGACGGATATGTCTGGTCAAGGCCCGGGTGTCTATACCTTCAACACCCAAAATCGAATATTGCCGCAAAAAAGCAGCCAGTGTCATTGTTGAGCGAAAATTACTGGGTATTGCATTGTATTCTTTTACCAGGAAGGCTCCAGGCTGGACACGGGCGGACTCCATATCTTCCATGTTGATGCCGTAACTGCCGATGATAGGATAGGTCATGGTAACAATCTGCCCTTTGTAGGAAGGGTCAGTCAGTATCTCCTGATACCCTGTCATCCCGGTATTAAAAACAATTTCACCGAATGCCTCCCCGGCCCCGGTGAAAGACTCCCCTTCAAATATTGTTCCATCCTCTAGAGCGACAAGCGCTTTCATACTCTTTCCTTCCAGTTCCTGTTTTTAAATTATCTTTTAAAACTTTCTATAGTGGTGATGTGCATTCAATGCAAACACCAAATTCCTCAATGGCTTAGGACCTCTTTGACAAGGAGGGCCTGTTTTCTGGCAGCCCCTTGCTGCGTGGCAGCAATTTCCCGGGCCCGGCTCGCGCTGTTATTATACTCTTCCGGGTGGTCCATGAAGTACAGAATGGACTCTGTCAAGTCCTCCGGCCGACTCACCGGAAAACCTCCACCAACTGACTCCAGGAGTTCAGCAGCATCGCTAAAGTCCTTCATGCTCGGACCATAAAATACCGGTTTGCCCAAAATTGCGGCTTCCATAATGTTATGACCGCCCCGTTCAACAAGGCTGCCGCCGCAGAAGATATAAGAAGCAACCGAATACAGCCCGGCAAGATCACCCATGGAATCAACCAGGATGGTATCAGTCCGGCGCTCAGAAACTTTTACATCGCTCAGGCGCTCATAGGGAACCTGCTTCTTCTTCAGCATCCCTTCCACTTCGCCTAAGCGCTGCAGATGCCTGGGAGCCAGGACCCAGATTAAATCCTGCATTCCTGTCGCCTTTTTCAGGTCCTGAAAAACCGTCAGCAGCATTTCCTCTTCCCCGGTATGAGTGCTGCCTGCAACAAAAAGAGGTTGCCCAGGGTGTAAGTTCAACCAGGCACGATACTGTTCCTGGCTTTCCAACACCAGGCTTCCCATATCCTGGTCGTACTTGGCATTGCCAAGCACCCTTACTTTTTCTGGTTCTGCCCCCAAACTCATATACCGTTTTGCATCTGAGAGCTGGACCACAGAAATCATGGAAAAACAGGATAAAATCCTTGTCATGAATCCTTTAACCAACTGATAACGTTGGAAAGAGCGATCGCTTAACCTGCCGTTCAAAAGAACAAGTTTTACACCTGACCTTTTGGCCTTGAACAGAAAAGCGGGCCATAATTCTGTTTCCAGGCAGATATACAGTGAAGGTCGAATTTTTTGAATTGACCTGCCAACTATTCCAACAAGGTCGAGCGGTGCATAAATACAACGAACCTTCTCCCCTGCCTGTTTTCTGGCGACTTCCATGCCCTGCTCTGTCATGGTCGAGAGGACGAAATCAGCGTTCGGTAAAATTTCTGTCAGCTCTTTAATCAATATCCTTGCCAGCAGAACTTCTCCAACCGAAGCACCATGCAGCCATATTGTCATGGCATGGTCCTGCTTTTGCTCTGCAACTCCCCAAAAACCAAATCTCTGTCCCAAGCCTTTGCGATACCGTCCTGTACACAGACTGTAAATGAGAAAAAAAGGGAATACTATAACAAAAGTCAGCCAGCCTAAAAGTTGATAGAGTCCGTAAAGCAACGGTATATGCGACCTGGTTTGAAAATTGAATTTTAAGGGGTTAAGAAAAATCGTGTCATTTAACCCTTAATCCCCTTTTTCGTCAATCAAATTATGGGATTTATAGTATAGTTTTGCTTGACAATAGGCCCATGGCTTTGTAAGCAAACCTTGCTTGAATGGTACGCAATACATATTATTTATGAATATGGATGAAAACTTTTACCGGCAAACCGGGCACATTCTTCAGGCTTTGTTGCCGGGTGAACAAGGAGAAAGCTTATGAAACGCTACCTGGTAGCACTTATTATCATTATAACCGCACTCTGCATCAGTTCAAAAGGGGAACTCATGGCTGCTGAAACACAACTTGAAGATGGTTTGTATGCAAAAATTATAACTGCAAAAGGTGATATTACAGTAAAACTTGAATTTGAAAAAACGCCTCTGACCGTTACAAACTTTGTCGGCCTGGCTGAAGGCACCAAGGACTTCAAAGATTCCAAGGGCAGGACCAGCGGCCGTTATTATGACGGTTTAAAATTTCACCGGGTGATCAAAAACTTCATGATCCAGGGTGGAGATCCCCTTGGGGCTGGATCAGGCGGGCCCGGCTATAATTTCCCCGATGAATTCGACCCCAGCCTGAGGCATGACCGGGCGGGAATTCTTTCCATGGCAAATGCCGGCCCCGGCACCAACGGCAGCCAATTTTTCATAACCCATGGCCCAACACCCCATCTTGACAATAAGCATTCGGTCTTCGGCCATGTGGTCTCGGGACAGGATGTGGTTAATGATATCAAGCAGGGGGATATCATAACACGCATAGAAATCATCAGAGTCGGTGACACGGCAAAAGCTTTCAAGGCTGACCAGGAGGCATTTGACAAGCTGCTGGGTGAACTTGACAAGAATCAAGCCGCCAAGGAAAACAAGAGCCGGGAAAATGATATGGCAATTATTAAAGAAAAGTGGCCCAATGTTCAAACCACTGACTCAGGTTTGATGTATGAGGTAGTTACAGAAGGCAGCGGCAACGGCAAACCCAGTCCTGGAAATACAGTGAGTGCCCACTATACCGGCATGTTCCTGGACGGCCGCAAGTTTGATTCTTCTGTGGATCGTGGTGAGCCGATCCGCTTCCCGGTGGGCACAGGCAGGGTGATCAAGGGTTGGGATGAAGCCCTGCTTGATATGACAAAAGGTGAAAAAAGAATCCTCATCATACCGCCGCAATTGGCATACGGTGCACAAGGCCGGGGACCGATCCCCCCCAATTCAACCCTTGTCTTTGAGGTTGAACTGCTGGATTTTTAAAAGATAGGAGTCAAGGGTTCGAGGGGCCAAGGGTTCAAGGGGGAAAATTTTTTATTCTGAATGCTGACACCAGTCAGCTAATACTTCAGCCCCACCCTTTGCCGCACAAGGTCTAAGGTTGGGGCTGCCTTTTCTCTTGCCTTGAGAGCCCCATGGACCAATATCTTTTTTAAGGACTCCTTGTCCTGTAGAAGTTCGGCCCGCTTCAGACGGGCCGCCTTAAAGTATTCCTCAATAAGCGTTACAAGCTCCAGTTTGATATAGCCATAGGCAGCACCGCCCTTTACATAAAGATCTCTTACTTCCGCTAGGCGGTCAGCCGGGGCAAAGAGTTTAAAAATATTGTACAGATTGCAGGCATCAGGGTCCTTGGGTTCTTCAACCGGCGTGGAATCCGTCTGAATTGCCATTACCTGTTTTTTCAATTGTTTCCCGGCTGAAAATATAGGGATGGTATTACCATAGGATTTTGACATCTTCTGCCCGTCAATACCAGGCACCGTGGCCACGCTTTCTTCAATGGCCGGCTCAGGAATAACAAAGGTCTCGCCAAAAACATGATTAAAGCGCATGCCGATATCACGGGCAACCTCAAGATGCTGCTTCTGATCCTTGCCCACCGGGACAATCTCAGCCTGATAAAGTAGAATGTCAGCTGCCATGAGGACAGGATAGGAAAACAGGCCATGGCTCGGCGCAATACCCTTGGCTACCTTATCCTTATATGAATGACAACGCTCAAGAAGCCCCATGGCAGTGAGTGTTGACAGTATCCAGGTCAACTCTGTGACTTCCGGCACATCTCCCTGCACCCAGAAGATGCATCTGTCAGGATCAAGCCCCAGGGCAATAAAATCTGCCGCCGCCTCCAAGGTGCCTCCGGCCAGTTTCTTGGGGTCGTGCACCGATGTCAGGGCATGCAGATTTACGATAAAGGCGTAGAGTTCACCCTTTTCCATATTGCGGATCATCGGCAGCATCATACCGAAATAGTTGCCAATGTGCAGTTGCCCTGAAGGCTGGATACCGGATAGGATCTTCATGAGTTATCCTTAAAAATATAAAATATACAATTCGTCCCTGTCACATACGGTGATTGACAAGCATTAAAAGATAAAGCTTGTTCGAGGGCAAGACGCGAGGAGAGAAAATAGCGGAGCGTACTAAGGTACGCGAGCACATTTTCCCGACAAAGCAACGCAGCCATCGGGCAAGCTTTATCTTTTGATAATAAAAAAGGAGGACACGGGCAACTACTTTTCCGCATCCTCCCTAAAGTTATACTTCACGACCTGCTTGTACAGGAGATTTGTCGACGCTTATTTTACCTCTTCAAAATCAGCATCAACAACATCCTCGTCCGTCTTGCTTTCTCCTGCCTGGCCTCCGGCTTCAGGGCCACCGCCGCCCGGCTGCGGGCCTGTCTGGTCCTGCGTGGCCTGTGCATACATGATCTCGGCCAGTTTGTGTGAAGCCTGGGTCAGTGAATCAATGCCCTTCTTCATTTCGTCGACATTGTCCCCCTTTTCAATTATCTTTTTCAGGGACTCGATCTCCTGTTCAACTTTGGACTTGGTTTCAGCATCGACCTTATCACCGAGATCTCTCAAACTTTTCTCGGTGGCGTAGACCAGGGAGTCAGCCTGGTTCTTTGTTTCAACAACTTCCTTATTTTTTTTATCCTCTTCAGCATGCAGCTCGGCATCCTGCTGCATTTTCTTGATTTCATCCTCGGATAAGCCGCTTGAAGCAGTGATCTTTATGGACTGCTCCTTGCCCGTACCCATATCCTTGGCGGAAACATGCAGGATACCGTTGGCATCCAGGTCAAAGGTCACCTCGATCTGTGGGACACCGCGTGGAGCCGGAGGTATTTCGGCCAACTCAAAGCGGCCAATGGTCTTGTTGTTGCCTGCCATTTCTCTTTCACCCTGCAATACATGAATAGATACGGCTGGCTGGTTATCCGCAGCCGTTGAAAAAATCTGGCTCTTTTTCGTCGGCACCGTTGTGTTCTTTTCAATGAGCTTAGTAAAAACTCCACCCAGTGTTTCGATACCGAGGGAAAGCGGTGTTACATCAAGGAGCAGAACATCTTTCACATCTCCCCTGAGCACACCTCCCTGGATGGCAGCACCAACTGCCACAACTTCATCCGGATTCACACCCTTATGGGGTTCCTTTCCGAAAAGCTCTTTAACCTTCTGCTGCACCTTGGGCATTCGCGTCATACCGCCAACCAGGATGACCTCGTCGATATCAGAAGCGGCAAGACCGGCATCTTTCAAGGCTGTCTTACAGGGCTGCACGGTACGCTCAATCAGGTCCTCGACCAGACTTTCAAGCTTTGATCTTGTGAGTTTGATATTAAGATGTTTTGGACCGGAAGCGTCAGCTGTAATAAAGGGCAGGTTGATGGTGGTTTCCATGGTGGTGGAAAGCTCCATTTTTGCCTTTTCACCTTCTTCCTTCAAACGCTGCAGGGCCATCTTGTCGCCGCGCAGGTCAATGCCCTGATCGCGCTTGAATTCGTCGGCAAGCCAGTTGACGATGCGCATATCAAAATCCTCACCGCCCAGGAAGGTGTCACCGTTGGTGGATTTTACCTCAAACACCCCGTCACCGATCTCCAGGATGGATATATCGAAGGTGCCGCCGCCAAGATCAAAAACAGCAATTTTTTCTTCGCCTTTTTTGTCAAGTCCATAAGCCAGCGAGGCAGCAGTCGGTTCATTGATGATCCTCTGCACGTTCAAGCCTGCAATCCGCCCGGCATCCTTGGTTGCCTGGCGCTGGCTGTCATTAAAATATGCGGGCACAGTGACAACGGCATCTGTGACCTTTTCGCCAAGATACTCTTCAGCGGTCTGTTTCATCTTCGTGAGAACCATGGCGGAGATTTCTGCAGAAGAATATACTTTGCCTTCAACCTCCACAGCAGCTTCGCCGTTTTTACCCTCAACAATCTTAAAGGGGCTTACCTTGACGGACTTGGTTACCTCAGGATCTGTAAATTTCCTACCGATCAAACGTTTTATGGCAGAAAGCGTTCGCGAGGGATTCGTTACAGCCTGGCGTTTTGCAACCTGGCCAACCATGCGCTCACCACTATCAGTAAAGGCTACCACGGATGGTGTAGTCCTGTTTCCTTCAACATTGGTGATAACCTTTGGGTCCCCCCCCTCCATGACAGCAACACAAGAGTTCGTGGTGCCTAAGTCAATACCGATTATCTTACTCATTCTTACATTCTCCTTTTTATATAAATATCAACTAATTTGTTACAAAACAGCATCTGCTGTCAGTGTTCGTCTCTTAGGAAGAGAATCTTTTACAAATTACAATGTGCACGATCTTTTTATTGTCAAGCCCCTGAACCAAGCGGCTTGGAAACGACAACCTTTGACGGCCGCAAGAGTCTGTCTCTATATACATATCCCTTTTGAAATTCCCGCAACACCATGTTCGGCTCCATCGCATCAGTTTCTTCCATGGCAAGCGCCTCATGGATATTGGGATCAAAGGGCTGGCCAATGGAGTCTATGGCTTTCACCCCGTATTTTTCTAAAGTTGCCAGCAGGCCATCTCGGGTGAGTTCAACGCCATGCAGCAGACTCTCCATATTATTGGCCTCCTGGCCCTGGTCCATGGCCCGCTCAATATTGTCAATACCGGGAAGCAATTCTTTTAAGATATTTTCTTCGGCATATTTCAGGGAGATTTCCCGTTCCCGCTCCAACCGTTTTTTACTGTTCTCAAAATCAGCGGCAAGGCGCAGAACCTTCTCTTCACTCTCCTGAAGTTTATTCATTACCTCTGCAAGTGCGGCAGCCATATCTTTTTCTTCCTCCTGCTCCATTTTCTCTTCCGGCTTTTCTGCTGTCTCATTGTGGGCAGAAGGTTCAACCTTTTTCGTTTCTTTTGCTGTCACTCAATCCTCTCCGGGCACTGTTGTGAGTATATGGGGCATGGTATTAACCTGTTGAAACCCCTATGCAATCTTGAATATTTTCTCTTAACGAGTTGTGGGGAACAATAAGTATGGCCCTAGACCTTGTCAAGGCAAAGGCCATACAAAAAAACCCCTCCGGACAGAATGGCCGGAGGGGTTATATTTTACGACGGCAAATCAGGTTTGATTATCAGCTGGAAAGATATTTTTCAATCGAATCGGCAAGTATGGCAAAAATCTTCCTAAACCTGTCCACATCCGTTTCCAGCAGGGTTGAGCGGAATCCCTGCATTTCCGTGGCAAATGAGGACAAGGGCACAACACATATGCCGGTTGCGCCAAGCAGATAATAGACAAAGCGCTTGTCAAGGGAGATACCGGGCTTATTTACGAGGGATTCAACGAACGATCTTACTTCTTTGTTTTCAATGAAAAGCGATTGCCTTTCATGCAACACGCCTTCATTAAAAACCACACTCATGTAAAATGCGCCGTTGGTCCTGTTCACCAGGACGCCATCCACATTTTTCAGATAATCATAGGCAATATTGGAAATTTTCTCATAGCGTTTTATACGCGTATCAAGATATTCCTGGTATTGTGGATGTGTCACCACCCTTGGCATAACCAGTTGCGGTAATGTAGTCGAGCAGACCTCCAGCATCTTGGCATTGAGAATAGACTGGATGTACTGCTCAAACATCGGATCATTATGGCCGTTATAGACCTCTATCCAGCCACAGCGGGACCCGGGCCAGGGCATTTCCTTGGAAATACCACGCATGGCAATAGCCGGGACATCCTCAATAAGATCGGAAAGCGGCAAGGTGGTCTGGCCGTTGTAAATAATATTTATATATATTTCATCGCAGACAACAAAGAGGTCATACTTCTTTGCCAGCTGCACCATGCCCTTCATTATTTCAACAGGATATACCGCTCCGGTGGGATTGTCAGGATTAATTATCAGGATGCCGGCGACTGCAGGATTATATTTTATGCGCTTTTCCAGGTCATCGAGATCCGGATACCAATGGTTATAAGGATCAAGTTTATACGTTACGGGCCGGTCCCCGGCATGGGCCGCCTCAGCAGAGGAATGCGTAGTATAACTCGGGGTCGGAACAACCACGCGGGCTGTCCGTTTCAGGAAGCCGAAAACCTTGCTGATGGCGTCACCAAGGCCGTTAAAGAAGATAATATCATTGGGTTCTATCTGGACCTTGCCTCTTCTGTTGGTCTGCTCCGCAATAAACTTTCTCGTTTCAAGGACTCCCCTGGTGGGACTGTAGCCGTATGAGGCGTCACTTTGAGCCGTTTCGGATACTATATCCTTCATCCACTGGGGCATATGCTCTCCCTTGGCCACGGGGTCACCAATATTTTCCCAGTAGGTCTTCATGCCAAGCTCTTCCAGCTTTTCGCCGACAGCAACGATATTACGAATCTCATACGTCAATTCGCCGGCACCGATATGCAGAATATTCGTTCTCATGCTCTCTTTATACTCCCAGTCGGATTTGTGTTTCCGATACTTTCAAATTGCTTTGTTCAATAACCCAATATCTTGCTTGAAACAAACCGGGCGAACAGGTAATTGCACTGTTCGCCCGGTATAAAGCATACCTATCAATAAAATTTGTTAATACCACAGGCTGCATAGATAGTCAATCAACTCAATATCACTTCATTGCAAGACAAAAATCAAGCTGTTTCTTTAGCCGTTTTCATACTTGTTCAGCTTGCTCAGGAGTGTTTTACGTGTTATGCCCAGACGCCTTGCAGCCTCACTCTTGTTGCCGTCCACCTCGTCCAGGGTTTTTAAGATGATCAGTTTTTCCGCTTCCTCAAGGGATGACGGCAGGTCTTCCATGCCCGCAGCTATATCCCCGCTTTCCTCCTGGGTCCATTTCTTGATGGTAATGGGCAAACTCTCCTCGTCAAGATAATCGCCGCGCATGAGAATCACCCCACGCTCCATGGCATTTTCCAACTCACGCACGTTCCCGGGCCATGGATAGTTAAGCAGGATATCCATGCAGCTTGGTGTTATGCCTGAAACTCTGCGGTTATTTTTTTCTCCATACACCTCCAGAAAATGCTTGACCAGAAGCGGGATGTCCTCACGCCTTTCCTTGAGAGACGGAACATGCAGCGATACGACATTTAAACGGTAATAGAGATCTTCCCGGAAGCGGCCGTTCTTAACCTCATCTTCCAGGACCCTGTTGGTGGCAGCGAGCAGCCTGACATCCACCTCGACGACATCCTGACCGCCGACACGCTGCAGTTCATGCTCCTGCAAGACCCTGAGCAGTTTTACCTGCATGGCGGGCGAGGTCTCTCCGATCTCATCAAGAAAAAGAGTGCCATGGTCGGCCTGGACAAATTTGCCGTCCCGTCTGCGGTCAGCTCCTGTAAAGGCCCCTTTTTCATGACCGAACAGTTCTGATTCCAGCAGGGTTTCCACCAGGGCGGCACAATTAACCTTGACAAAGGGGCCTTTTTTACGCGCCGAGTTATGATGCAGGGCTGAAGCTATCAACTCTTTACCAGTGCCTGATTCTCCTGTAATAAGTACTGTTGCCTCAGTGGGGGCAACAAAGGAAATCATCTCCAGAAGTTCCTGCATGACAGGCGATTTGCCAATGATGCCAACAGTATCAATCTCGTCTCTTTTGCGCGACTTTGCCCCTTCTTTTTCCTCCACCACCTGGCGGTGGTCTAAGGCCCGCGCCATGGTCAGACGCAAGCGTTCAAAATCAAGGGGCTTGGTAAGATAGTCATGGGCCCCAATCTTTATGGCTTCAACTGCAGAATCCACTGAAGAGTATGCTGTCATTATGACAACGGGAATGGCCGGGTTAAAGGTATGGATTCTTCGCAGGGCTTCCATGCCGTCCATTTTGGCCATACGGACATCCATGAGGATGGCATCATAGGAATGGACTTCTACAGCGGCAACAGCCGTAGTGCCGTCATCAGCCTCTTCGACATTCCAGCCCCATTCCGCAAACATGGACTTCAGCATAAAGCGATGCGACTTATCGTCATCAACAACCAGCACCTTTACAGGTTTCCCTTTTTTCTTCACCTTCGCATCACCTTGTCATGGGAGGACTATTGTTATAATTTTCTCAAAAAGGTATACATTGACCTTCTCAAATACTCAATACATAATATACCTTTTTGACAGGCAAAATACCATTGGGTGTATATCCTTAGCTAATATTCTTTTGAAATCATGCTTGAGAAAAATCTGCATACCCTGTTGATTGAAAAACTTGTACCAGGCGGTTACGGCCTCGGACGACTGGACGAGGGTATTGTTGTCCTGGTGCGTTATGTGCTGCCCGGTGAAAAAGTGGTCGTGCGTGAGGTGTCCCGCAAAAAGGATTATATTACTGCCATACTCCGGGAGGTCTTGTCGCCTTCTCCGGACCGCATTGAGCCGCCATGTCCAATTTACGGCCTTTGCGGCGGCTGTGATCTGCAGCATGCCGGCTCTGATGCCCAAATCCGTCTGAAAAAAGCGATCCTGACCGATAGTCTGCACCGGGCTGCAGGAAATATCGTTTCTGATCCTGCGCTGTTTATAGAAAATCACCTGGCGGCACCGACTCAGTTTGGCTACCGCCAGCGCATACGCTTACATGTTGACGGGCAAGGAAACTATGGTTTTTTTCGTCCTGAATCGCACCTCCTGGTGCCGGTTTCACGCTGCCTGCTTGCCAGAGACGAACTGAATAAAGTGCTCCAGCAAATGCATACCTGCCATTCCTTTACCGAGCTTGTAACCCATTGCACTGCTTTTGAATTACTTTTCAATCCTGCAGGAAAGGATACATTTTTGCTGCTGCATTTCCTGCGCAAACCCAGGCCTGCCGACTGTTTATCTGCAAGAGATCTGGCAGATAAAATTACAGGGCTTTCCACCATCCTGATGCAGATCGAGGGGTATGGCTTATACGATCCCCTGGAACAAATATTTCTACCAGGATCTCCCATCCTGTCATACAACCTGGCCATAGAAAAGATTGTTACTGATTTCACCCTCTCATGGGAGGCTGGCGGTTTCTGCCAGGTAAACCTCGAGCAAAACAACAACCTGGTAAAACTTGTGTTGGAAATGGCTGTAAGTGGCCCTCATAAAAGGATTTTAGACTTATACTGCGGTTATGGCAATTTTTCGCTGCCGGTTGCAAAGTCTGGTTCAGAGGTTCTTGGCATTGATACCCAGAATGCAGCTATCCGGAGCGCGCAAAGAAATGCAAAGCAGAATGGGATCCATAATTGTCGATTTGAAAAAAAACAGGTCCCGGCCGCTGTTGACTCTCTTCTCGCTGCGGGAAGGAGTTTTGAAACAATAATTCTTGACCCGCCCCGCCAGGGTGCTGCTGATATCGTTTCCCTGCTGCCAAAAATGAACCCTGATCAGATTATTTATATTTCCTGCAACCCTGCAACCCTGGCCCGGGACTTGACCGCATTAATCCCGGGGGGCTATCAAATATCCCGCCTGGTTCCAGTTGACATGTTTCCCCAGACCCATCACCTGGAAAGCGTGACTCTCCTGAAACGCTCGATCCGGTAGCCGGAAAAACTGCTTTTTTTCTAGATTCGGATCGCAATTGTCCTTGTATAATATATTGACAGAAACAGCTAATATTGCTAGGTAGGGACCTTATTGAAGCTTCCTGGCAGCAGGAAATAACAGCAACGATCTTTCAGATTAATAACTTTAAGGCCCAAAATTTTATATGACAGCACACGTTAAAAAAATCTCAGCAAACGGTCTTCCGACACTCATTGGCAGTCTTCCGGCTGCAAACCATCGGCAGGCCATGAACTGGATTCTGGAAGCCACCCCGGAAATCCCTCTGTGGCCACAGCTGCCTGCCATCCCCAAGGAGAGGATGCTCAATCAGTTTATTGAAGGTTTGCCGGGAATAATTGAGGCTGATGACCGCACCTATTTCGACATTACCAGCGATACTTTCAGTGATGCACAGCTTTCATTTTATGAGGACTACCTCAAGGTTACCGAACATCCCGGAGAGCTGCTTGCTTCACGCTTCAAAACAGGCCCTGAGCGGGCAGCCGGGCTCTATCTCCTTGCGGAGCAGGCCCAAAAGATCGGGGGGCATCTTGCGGCAGTTAAGGGACAGGTTACCGGACCTTTCACCATGCTAACCGGCATAACCGATGCCAATAAGAAACTCGGTTACTATGAACCGAGCTTTCGTGATATTGTTGTAAAAGGGATTGCCACGAAGGCAGCATGGCAGGTCGCCTACCTGAAGCAGGCCTATGATGTTCCGGTCCTCCTGTTTATTGATGAACCGGCCCTGGCCGGTTTGGGCTCCTCTTCATTTATCAGTGTTTCGCTTGACGACATCTCCCAGGACCTGGCTGAAGTAACCGGAGCCATCCATACAAGCGGAGGATTGGCAGGGGTTCATGTCTGCGCCAATACAGACTGGAGTATTCTCCTGACCTCTGATATTGATATTCTCAGCTTTGATGCCTACTCTTTTTTTGATAAATTTATAACCTGCAAAAGCCTGATTCATAAATTTCTGGGTCGAGGTGGGCTTATTGCCTGGGGGATAATCCCCACTTCAGAACCAGAGTATATTGAAAAGGAAACCTGTGATTCACTCGTCAGCCGCTGGGAGAAACAGGTCGTTTTGCTGTCCGGGAGCCTATGGGATACAAAAGCCTTGCTGCAGCAGACCATCATTACCCCAAGCTGCGGCACAGGATCTTTATCGCCTGCACTTGCCCAAAAGGTGCTGCAGTTAACAAAAGAGGTCTCTGCCGCACTGAGGGAAAAATACTTGAAATAAATACTTCTCAGACGCAGCCTGTCTCATTTGCCAAACAATTACAATGCCAGGGTCCGCGTTGTGGATCATTTTCTAAAATTTTAACAAAACAGGAAAGAAGAAACCAACATGGATCAGTTAAACCAACTCATTATCCAGCGCCGGAAAAAAGCTGATGAACTGGCGGAAATGAACGTGGAACTTTATGCTAATGATTTTAAGCCTACCCATCATATTTCTGAAGTTCTTTCATCGGGCAGTGCAAATGCTGCAGTTGCAGACCTGGAAGACGCGCCTAATGTCAGGGCAAGCTTTAAAGTAGCCGGCAGGATCCTGGCCTTGAGAAAGTTTGGCAAGGCCTCCTTCCTGCACATTCAGGATGACTCCGGCAGAATCCAGGTATACGTCAAAAAGGAGGTTGTCGGCGAACAATTTTACACCCAGTTCAAGAAATGGGATATCGGGGATATTGTTGGTTTTAAAGGCAAGCTTTTCAAGACCAAGACCGGCGAAATCACAATCCTGGCAGATTCCATCAAGCTGATCACCAAGTCCCTGCGCCCTCTGCCGGAAAAATTCCATGGCTTAACAGATGTTGAGATGCGTTACCGGCAGCGTTATGTCGATCTTATCGTTAATCCCGAGGTCCGGGAAACCTTTCGTAAAAGAATAGAAATAATCAGGCTTCTCAGGGAATTTCTTTCCAACAGGGGTTTTCTGGAAGTAGAAACCCCGATGATGCAGGCTGTACCGGGCGGAGCTACTGCAAAGCCATTCAAGACGCACCACAAGGCCCTGGACATGGACCTTTATCTCCGCATTGCTCCGGAGCTTTACCTGAAAAGACTTCTGGTCGGCGGTTTTGAAAAGGTGTTTGAAATCAACCGCAATTTTCGTAACGAAGGCCTTTCCACGCGGCATAATCCCGAGTTTACCATGCTGGAGTTCTACCAGGCATATGCCACCTACCATGACCTCATGGATCTGACCGAGGAAATGATTTCCTGGCTTACTGAGGAAATAAACGGTTCCATGGAAGTGACCTACCAGGACCAGATTGTTGATCTTTCTCCACCCTGGAAGCGATACAGCATTGACGAGGCGCTCACCGAAGTAGGTGGGATCGATCCTGACCTGCTGAACGATTCAGAACAGATCATAAAACTGGCAAAGGACAAGGGCATTGCGCTTGACCCCCAGGCGGGGCCCGGCAAGGCCAAGACCGAATTGTTCGAACTGCTTGTGGAGGAAAAACTCATCAATCCGACCTTCATCACTGCATATCCTACAGAGGTCTCGCCCTTGGCCCGCAGAAATCAGGCAAATCCACAGGTAACCGACAGATTCGAGCTTTATATTACCGGGCGCGAAATTGCCAATGCTTTCAGTGAATTAAACGATCCTGTTGACCAGAAAAAAAGGTTCGAGAAGCAGATTGCAGAACGGGGGGCTGACGAGGAAATTTTTCCGGTCCTTGATGAGGATTATATCAGGGCCCTGGAGTATGGTTTGCCGGCAGCAGCGGGCGAAGGAATTGGCATCGACAGGCTCGTAATGCTCCTGACCGATTCTCCATCAATCCGGGATGTCATCATTTTCCCCCACCTGAAAGCGGAGAGGTGAAAGGGTCGAGGCTCCAAGGTTTCTAGGTTTCAAGGGGTCAAGGGTTAAAGTTGAGTTGGCAGTCATCAGTCGAAAGTGGCAGAATAAAAGCAGTTCTTAGTTTTGAATTTTTTAAGTTTTGAGTTGCAAAAAGAAGGGAAAAAGACGAGGGGAAAAGCATGCGTTGGCAGTTTATAAAAAGTTCTTACCGAATGCTGACAGCAAAATTAAACTTTAGGCACTTAAAACTTTAATCACTTACAACTTTAGCTCACTTTAGGCACTTGTAACTTTAGGCACTTTAGACACTTTAGGCACTTTCATATGGGATACGAGTGGTTCATCAGCTTACGCTACCTTAAAGCCAGAAGGCGCCAGGGGTTTATTTCCCTGATTTCCATCATTTCTGTAGCTGGAGTGACAGTCGGGGTTATGGCCCTTATAGTCGTTCTTGCAGTAATGACCGGTTTTACAGACAGCTTGCGCGAGAAAATCCTTGGCATCAATTCTCATATCGTTATCCAGCGGCTGGGGCGAGGAATTACTGATTACCGCAAAGTAAGCGCCATGGTTCTCCAAACTGAGGGGGTTCTGGCCGCAACTCCATACACGTATTCCCAGACCATGCTTTCAGTGCCTGATGCCAGTTCCGGAGTCGTTGTGCGTGGCATTGATCCTGCGACCGCAAATAATGTGCTCAGCCTCAGCAACCAGCTGGTTGAAGGAAGTGTGGATGCGCTCAACGATGAAAAACAAGAAACAGACGCTTCCTCAACAAGCAGTAGCGCTCCTCGGTCGTTGCCCGGCATCATTCTTGGCAAGGAAATTGCCCGAAGCCTGCGGGTTGATATGGGGGATAACATCCGTCTCTTTTCTCCCTCAGGTCCTCTCACTCCCATGGGTGTTATTCCCAAGATAAAGACCTGTCGGGTGGTTGGCATATTTGACACAGGCATGTACGAGTACGATTCATCGTTGGCCTATGTCTCGTTAACCACGGCCCAGGATTTTCTGGAGTTAGATGAGGCTGTTCACGGCCTTGAATTAAAGGTGGATGATATCTACAAGGCCTCGGTAATTGCAAAAGAATTAGAGAAAAAACTTGGCTTTGGCTATGTTGTCAAAGACTGGATATCAATGAATAAAAACCTATTCTCCGCTCTCAAGCTTGAAAAAACAGCCATGTTCATCGTTTTGGCCCTGATCGTCCTGGTGGCAGCGTTCAATATCATCAGCACCCTGATCATGGTGGTGATGAGTAAAGGCAAGGACATTGCAATTCTCAAGTCCATGGGGGCCACGTCCAAGGGTATCATGAAAATTTTTATTTACGAGGGGCTGGTCATCGGCCTGACAGGAACTGTATTGGGGGTTATTGGCGGCCTGGCTCTCTGTGAAGTGCTTTCCAGGTACCAGTTTATCAAGCTGCCGAGTGACGTCTATCCCATTACGACCCTGCCCGTGAAAATCCTGCCCATGGATGTCACCCTGGTAGCTGTATCAGCAGCACTCATTACCCTGTTGGCAACCATCTACCCTTCCTGGAAGGCCTCGAAAATTGATCCTGCCGTGGCACTGCGGTATGAGTAGAAAAGGGTCCAAGGCGTCAAGGTCTCAAGGGTAAATATTAGGGCATAAAAAAAGAATATCATCGGCAGCTTTCACTTCACAGCTAAAGATAAAAACTGTTGCGGGTTGAAAAAAAACAGGCGGCAGGAGTTAGCATGCAGGAAACAGACAAACAACCACAAACATCGACAGAACCAGCTGCTTTCCAGGCCATTGGTATTGAAAAATACTATGAAGATGTCGGCAACAGGATTGATGTCCTGAAAGGCTTGGATCTGCAGCTGTTGCAGGGCGAAATGATTGCCATTGTCGGTGCTTCCGGGACCGGCAAAACCACCCTGCTTCACATCCTGGGTACCCTTGACCGCCCTACGGCAGGCTTGCTTCTCTACGATGGCGTGGAAGTCCTTAATAAAAACGATATTGAATTGTCGGCCTACCGCAACCAGGCAGTGGGCTTTGTATTTCAGTTCCACCATCTGCTTCCGGAATTCACAGCCCTGGAAAATGTCATGATGCCCGGGTTGATCGCAGGGCACGATAAAGAGCAGATGGCTGAAGAAGCTGCGGAAATTCTCGGGAAAGTCAGATTATCCGAGCGCATATTACACAAGGTGGGCCAGCTTTCAGGCGGCGAACAGCAGCGGGTAGCTTTGGCCCGGGCTATTATTATGAAGCCTTTATTACTGCTGGCTGACGAACCGACCGGCAACCTGGATATCAAGACCGGGCATAAAGTATTTAACCTGCTGCAGGAAATGAGTGCGGAATACTCGCTCTCCGCAGTTATGGCCACCCACAATCTCGAACTGGCAGGTGAAATGAACCGCTGCCTGACACTGGCAGAAGGCAAGCTGCATGAATGATTAGCTTACAGGGATCGAGGGTCCAAGGTGTCAAGGGTTCAAGGGTTCAAGGGTTCAAGGGAAAAGAGTTAATTAGTTTTAAATATTTACAACCTCTATTTATTGCCTGGTTCTCCCTCCATTACCTTTATGGAAATGTAAACCTATATCAGGACGGCACACACAACTCCTCCTCACTCCTTACTCATCACTTTTCACTCAGTTACTCTCCTTATCGCCTTCTCCGTTGCAGCAAAGAGCACATCGAGCTCTTCCAGAGAGACTGCCAAAGGCGGCATAAGGACTATCACATCACCCAGGGGTCTGAGCATGACTCCCTCTTTTCTTGCCTCCATAATAACCTGGTAACCAATGCGCTGTTTAAAGGGATAAGGTTCTTTCGTGTTTTTATCCTGAACCAGTTCCACACCGCCCATCAACCCCCTGTAGCGGACTGAACCAACATGCGCAAGAGTTTCGAGCCTTTTCATGCCTTCACTGTATCTTTGGGCTTTTGGCCCGAATACAGATGCATCCAGGGTCTTCTCCTCGGCAAACACCTGCAGTGAGGCAAGGGCTGCTGCACATGCCAGCGGATTACCGGTATAGGTATGACCATGGAAAAAAGTCTTCAATTCCCTGAAGTCACCCAGAAAGGCTGAAAAAATATCATCTGTTGCCATGGTTGCAGCCAATGGCAGATACCCGCCTGTGATCCCTTTACCCAGGCAAAGCAGATCCGGTGAGACATCTTCCCAGTCCGAGGCAAACATTTTGCCTGTACGCCCGAATCCAACTGCCACCTCGTCAGCAATAAGCAGCATATTATGCTTGCGGGTCAAATCCCTTATGTGCTTCAGGTAGCCGGGCGGGTGGACAATCATGCCCGCCGCACCCTGGATGAGTGGTTCTATGATAAAGCCGCAGGCCTGTTGACTATTTTTTTCTATGAGTTCTTCACTGCGAGCAAAGTAGCGTTCCACAATCTCTTTTTGCACGGCATCGGCAAAAGGATGACGGTAAAGGTCTGGAGTCGGAACCTTTATGGTATTGAAGAGCAGCCGGTCAAATCTTTCATGAAACAAATCCATGCCGCCCAGAGAAACCGCACCGATTGTATCACCATGATATGCCTCGGAAAGCTTAAGAAATTTGTAACGCTGTGTCTCTCCTTTAAGCTGCCAATACTGGTAGGCCATCTTCAGGGCAATTTCAACTGCAGTAGCCCCTGAATCTGAATAAAAAACGCGGTTCAAACCCACAGGGGCAAGTTCAGCAAGCTGCCGGGCAAGTTTAATTCCGCCTGCATGGGTAAGTCCCAGCATCGTTGTGTGTGCAACCCTGCCCATCTGGTCCGCTATAGCCCCGTCAATTACCGGATGCCGGTGTCCATGGACATTGGCCCATAAGGACGAAATCCCGTCCAGGTAACGCCTGCCCTGTTCATCCTCCAGCCAGCACCCTTGTGCTGCAGCGATTATCAAGGGTGAATGCTCGGCAAATTCCTGCATCTGGGTAAACGGATACCACACGGGATCCCGTGGAATTTCTTTTTTACGAAACACGCCAGCCTCTCCTTTTATATTGATCCTATCGCACAACATACACTGCCATTGTGCTTGACGCACTGCATAAGGTATGATAATAATTTCGTCTCTTTGATGCAATTCCCGTGGGCCGTTAGCTCAATCAGGCAGAGCAACTGACTCTTAATCAGTAGGTTGAAGGTTCGATTCCTTCACGGCCCACCAATAATAGAAAGGGTTTCCAGCTTTTATTAGTTGAGAAACCTTTCTTTATTTGTGCTCAGTTCTATACCAGTTCTATGAAAAAAATATCATCTAATAGTGGGATATGCTTCTATGTAGTGGGAATTTTTCATAAGGAATTTTCTGATGAATGGCTAAAGCTAGCATTAAATAAAAATACTAGCAGAGTAGGTACTTTGGCAAGAACCGAACCCTATACCACCTTGGGACTGGAGAAACAGAAATTAATAATAACCCGGATCGGGGATCGTTCGTTCATAATCTTCATTGCTTCTAGCACTGTCATCCCAGATTGGATGGCATCAAGAAAACAGAGATCGTAGTGTTGCTACCCTATCTCATCAAAGGCTTCCTCAGCTGTGGCTACCGTCTTGACTACCGCCCTGTTCTCAAGAAACCTGGAGAGCCCCCAAAGGATTAATGGTTCGTCATCAACAATCAGGACTCGTAGAGTGGTGCCGTCTTTTCTCATCTTTTTCCTTCTCAACCATAAGATTCAAGAGGTTATGTGAAATACGTATAGAATTTAATCAGAAAAGGTTGAGAGCCAAGGGGGCAGGTACCACAATGTGGTAGTTTTTGGGGCGAAGAGAAAGTCAACATGTCTTGCCAACATCTACAGTTTTGTCATACAAAGTCTGATGCAATATGTCCACTGTCCATCTTAACATTTCTATTTAGATGGACAGGTGCTAACGCACACACCATATGCTTCTCTACAGGCTCTTAGTGTTTCTGTTTTAGCACCAACCTGATTGCCTCCTGATACACATGAGGAATAAGTGTTTGAGCATTCTCTCACACAGTTAGGGTCAGAATTGCTTACGTCAATATCTTTGATACTGTATGCACATCCTATCAGGCCAAATAAAATAACTAATAATGGCACCAGTTTCTTCATGGGAGCCTCAAAGAAATTATCTTCTTTATGGGGCATTTAATTCTTCTTGATGTTTCTTCGCAGTTTCTTCTGCTAACTTGTGGGTGTATTCAAGATAAGATTGTTTTCCATGTCTAAGAAGATAGTTTACCTCTTTAGGAATGGCATATATTACCCCTTGATTAATAGCACTACCAGAGAAAGATGCTTTTACGAAATTAACTTTAGTCTTTTTATCACTTAATGGTTCAAAAAAAATGCCAAGTGCCGCTGAACCAGTAGCACTTACAGATACATAAATGACTTTATCTTCTTTCGCATTATCTATTTTAGAGAGTTTATATAGTCGTAAGATAAAACTATTTTCGCTGTGGCGAAAGACATACATAACAGCATCATAAACTGTTTCCCAGTCTCCTCCGAGAAAAACAGTTAGTTCCTCCTCACCAGCGGCTCTCTTGGTTTCAAGGTCTTTATTGGTTTCAAGGTCTTTATTGGTTTCAAGGTCTTTATTGGTTTCAAGGTCTTTAATTGTTGTACAAGCTGAAAGCAGAATAGGAATGATAAATAACAAAGCCAGTTTCTTCATGGGAGCCTCAATCATTTCGGTATTTTTATAAGTCCACATTCCTTGCCAATATCTAAAGTTTTGGGACTGAAATTTTGAGTTAACATGTATGGTGGATATGTTAACAATTATTAATGCAAGTAATCATTTTCTGTGCCAATGAGTGATGAAATACCTTCTTTTTCGATAGTGTCAAAAACCTCATCTAAAGCTTCATCATCAGTTTTGAAAGGATCATCCCACACAGTTGAATTGTCATATTCATCAACAACCTCAAGTAT
Source organism: Desulfobulbaceae bacterium (assembly GCA_002868955.1). Classification (GTDB taxonomy): domain Bacteria; phylum Desulfobacterota; class Desulfobulbia; order Desulfobulbales; family BM004; genus BM004. The sequence goes on along the minus strand of PKTW01000075.1, from coordinate 7,290 downwards.
CCAGCCTCCTTTGCCATCTTCATAAATATAAACCTGAACAGATTTTCCTTCGCTGGTTACTTTTTGGCAAAGAGTAGAATATTTTATTTCGTATTCTTCACTCATGTGCGATCTCCTTCAAGGCATGTTTCACTAAAAAACCTTCCGCATTAGTTGTGGCTACCTAAACGAATTAATACATTATTCGATTTTGTCGAATAAAAACTGTATATATCTTGCCAACATCTTCCGTTTTCTCATACAAAATCTGACTCAACATATCCACTGTAAACCTTGACACTTTAAGCATCATTCACGAGTGTAGAAATAGCAGAAATTGAAAGTCGGCTCCTGAACAATACTGTACATATTGTTTAGTTTTTGATTGAGGTGGGAAAGTGAAGATAAGGTGCAGTTATGTGTCTTGCAGCGAGTTAATCGCTTTCAGCAAGGCTTCGGCAACAGCATCTGACGAAGCAGGATTTTGCCCTGTTATGATCAAACCATCAACAACCGCCAGCGGATTCCAGTCTTCAACTTTCTGGTACACGCCACCCATTTTGACAAGCTGATCTTCGAGCAAATATGGCACGACATCCGTCAATTCAACAGCCGCTTCTTCGGAGTTACTAAAACCGGTAACTTTTTTGCCTTTGACCAACGGATCACCATTTTGGTCCTTGGCTTTTAACAAAACCGCAGGCGCATGGCATACAGTCGCAACAGGTTTTCCGGCAGCAATAAACCCTTCAATCAGTGCAATTGAATCACTGTCATTATGCAGGTCCCACAATGGGCCATGCCCACCGGGATAGAACACCGCATCAAAATCTTCCACTTTCATTTCAGCCAATTTTGCAGTGTTTGCCAATTCATTCTGAGCAGTCTGGTCATCGTCAAATCGGTGCGTGGCAGCAGTTTGAAAATCAGGTTCGGAACTTTTTGGATCAAGCGGAGGTTGGCCGCCACTCGGTGAAGCCAGCGTAACGTGCGCACCTGCATCTTTTAAGTGATAGTAAGGGCTGGCAAATTCCTCCAGCCAAAAGCCTGTTTTGTGGCCGGTATTACCCAGTTCATCGTGTGAGGTTAATACAATGAGTACTTTCATAAGTCAGCTCCTTAACTTTCAGTCATTCATCTCTATGGACTGTATCGGGAGAAAATGCAGGCAAACAAACTGCTATATATTCAGCACCATCATCATTTGGAGTGCTGTATTGAACCCACTCATTTGCCTTTACAATAATAGCCTCTCCTGCATGAATGTCAATTTGCTCTTCTGCAGTTTTAACCCTCAACATGCCTTTTAGGACAACAGCATATTCGTTAAATTCAGGTTTCTGCCCAGGCTCTACCCAACCAGCAGGGCTTTTCATGCGCGCTATACTTAAGTCTGAAGTTTGTGAATTTACAAATCCAATATATTCTTCGATTACCTTTGGTTTATTCCCAGCCGCTTCAATTACGGTGGGTTTATTGATTTTTATTGGCATGTTTATTTCTCCAGGACATAACGTTTGAGCTAAAGCGAACCGTTTTTCGGTGGCGTATCGAGTGACTTGTTAGCCTTTGAAACCTCATTATTAAATAGTTTTTTGAGTAATTCCGTTCTCTTCCTATTAACACCCATATCACTATAGCCCACTCTAGACGCAGAACGAATATGGATAACTTTTTGCGTTGAATCGATCCTGATTTCTAAATCATCCACAAATTTTAAAATGGACGAAGTAAAAGTAACTGCAAGGTAATTGTTACTTTCAACCTGAACATTTCCTCCCATTTCTCGAATTACATTTTTTAGAAGTGGAAATGTATCAACTTTGCTGTTTTGAGGAATAATGATGGGGTCAATGTAATGCTTGGCATCATCTTTGTGCTCACTGCAGACGCAATTACGCTTATTGGGACATTTCGATAGGATTCCTTCGACTAGTCCTGGGGCTTCTCCCGCCTTGGAAATTCCCCTGTAGTTGAAAAGCAAGACAATGAAAGTGACGATTAAGATGGGTAGAATGAAGGAAACTGCTTTCATATGCGCCTTCTTTTTAGAGGCTAACAATTTATTATCTGTCGTTTTTGCAGTCATATGCAATATAATGGAGAAAAACTGCAAAATTGAAGGTTTTGTCACCTGTCGCTATATCCTATAAAATATTAGGATATAGCTTGCCACAATATTGAATCAGGAATGAAAAATTACCAGTTAAGGTGTGTACTGGACATGAAAACAAATTTCCTAAAAACTATATATATTAATCAACACCAAAAGAAGAAGGGCGAGTATAGCAACAATGCCTCCAACTATATCCAAGTTCTTTTTTATTTCCTTGTGGTCGGGTTTGTCAGTTTCTATCATTCGGCCATAGCCAATAATACCTCGAAAACTAACACAGAAAATTGAAATACATATAATTGATAATGCTATTTTCACTATATTCTCTTCTTTCGTTTATCCTTTAACCAACTTCAGATTAGGTTTGCGCTTCTTTTCTTTTGGAAACATCTCATAAATATCAGTGAACCGTGTGACCCTTTTAAATTGTTCAGAGGTTAATTATCGAAAAGGCTTGACAGAGGAACCAACATAGAAGCAGCTATGTATAAATACTCTTGGAGATATTAATCTCTTAGTAATTACTAAAAGTTAAGGCTAAATACATTGACATAGTGTTTTAACAAGGTAAATAATATTATTACATTGTTGCACTTTTCTCTATGTTGTATTTATTTAAGTTGACTCTCGCAATTTATTTGAAATTTAGAGGCAGCAGAAAGGGTTAAGTTTGAATCAATATGAATAAAGATATTCAAATAACCATAAAAAATAAAGATGATATAGCTGTGATTAGTATCACGGGCGATGTTACAGCAAAGAGCAAAAAATTAATTTGTGACGCCTATCAAAGCGATATAGTAGCAAGTTCCCCGAAAATACTGTTAAATTTCGATAAAAGCTGTTATATCGACAGCGATTGTCGTACAACACTTATCGATATAGCAGTAGAAGGGTGCAAGAAGGGACAGAAGATTAACGTCTGTGGTTTATCGAATCATTTTCAAAAGATTATTGACATGGTTGGATTGACAAACTGTATCTTTGTTTTTTCTTCTGAAGAAGCTGCGTTAACTGATTTATCAAATAACTCTTAGCGAAAATTTTCCTTCTCACTATTCAACCAGGCTTCCGCTTCTGCTCTTTGGTCTCTATTAAAAGCCTTAATTTTTAAGCCTGGGTACAAAAGTCCCTCTAATTCACTTAGTTTCTTCAACCATGTTTTATTAGTCATGCGAACAAGAAACAAGAAAAATAACAATTAACAGAGTAAGTTTTTTCATGTGGGCCTTACTGTTATTTTTTCAGTTTCAATATATACCTGCCACCATGTTTACTCAGGAATGAAAAATTACCAGTTAAGGTGTGCACTGGCAATAGTAACTTCTTTGGAAGGTGCTGCTAGTCCAGATTAATGTGGACGCTTTATTCATTTCATTATAACAGGTTGTTCTGAAACAGTTTATTTACAACTATCTTGATGTATGAGTTAATACGTTTTTTGATATTATTCTGGGCATAAGTATCTGAGGAAAGAGAGAAAACAAGTTTTTCTGTTGCCGCGTCGTACAGGTTACTCTCAAAACTGAATTTTTGCTGACTGGTCGTGTAGACTGTACTGTAAGCAAAGCTGCTGTTGTAGTAATTGTACATGTCGATCTTGTAATAATCTTTTTGTCTAGCCCTGACATCCGCTACTCGCGTAATAATAACACCGTCAAACTCCATACTTTTTACTGTTTGGACGATTATCGCACTATCCCTCATCTCTTCATGCGGGATAAGGGTATGACTTGAAATTGCCATGACCCCTTTGGCTGTCAACTGTCGAACGAACTCCTTTTCATAAGCTACGCGATCATTCGGCTGTTTGGCAACACCCAAAACCAGAATCTTCTTGAATTGTTTGGCCGTCAGGTTGGGGTCCTTCCATTCGCCTGTCACCTTTGTAGAGGCACAGGATGTCAGGAAAAAAAGCATTAAAATGGACAGCGCACCAAATAGTCTTGTCATGGTTCTCATCGGGTGTATCCTTTTTTTAAAAAATTAATTTAATCCAAACCGTCAATTTGTAATTATTTTTGTGCATCTAATCTTTTTCTTCAAAGTACAGAAATCAGGCGGAAAGCAGCTCTTTCACACTGAGTGTATGGCAAATAATCTTTTCCATCATCCAGGGATTTTCCTCTTTTTGTTTTTATGAGTTGTACTATTTCTCGCGTCAAGAAGCTTATTTCTTCTGAATATTATCTTAACTTTCTCAAAAGTAAACATATCTTGCCAACAGTGTGCCACGAACGCACCAAAGGGTTTTATACTCCAAAGTGCGGTGCTGCACAAGAGATGAGGGTAGGTCCCTCGAAGCCGCTATGCAGTTGGAGGCTTCAAACCACCTTAAGCTGCGCTGGTAAAGAGCCAGGGTGGTGAGCGTTAAGGAAAAGGCCTCGCAGGACGAGGTCAGGTATGATTAAGGCAAGCGACAAAGGAACTCCACAAGGTGGTGTTGTGAGTCCTTTGTTGGCAAATTTGTTCTTGCATTATGCCTTCGACAAATGGATGGAACGGGATTTTCCGACAGTTCCGTTTGAGCGATATGCCGATGATGTGGTTTGTCACTGCAGTACTGAATTTCAAGCTGAAACGTTACGTGTTGCAATTGAAATACGGCTTATGGAATGTCGGTTGGAGCTACATCCTGAAAAGACAAAAATTGTCTATTGTAAGGCGGATAGCAGGCGAATGAGTTACCCAAATTATAAATTTGACTTTCTTGTTTATACTTTCAGACCACGGGAGGCATAGGCACAAAAGGGGAAATTCTTTGTCGGTTTCCTACCGGCCATGAGTAACAAAGCTGCTAAGTCAATTCGTGATGTGGTACGGAGTTGGCAGATTCATAAATGCACAGACAAGTCCCTTGAAGACTTTTCGAGAATGTTCAATCCCATCCTGCGGTTCAGGCACATAAATACCAGTCAACTCTCCTGCCCGATACAGACGTGCCAGGGTCATAGCATCCCTGCGGTCGTTCTTGATGCGGACGTTCTTTCGCCTGGGGATCATGGCAGGGGATATAACAATACACGTAAAGCCGTTACCGGTCAGATAACGATAGAGTGCAAAACCGCAGGGACCAGCCTCGTAAATAAACTTAAGTTCAACACCGGTTGCCGTTAGCTTTTTAATGACTTTATCAATGGCTTCAGTTGTGTTTTCGATAATAAATCGGGTTTATTGAGTGAAGTAATAAGCCGGCAAATCTCGCCCTTTATAAAACCGGCAGTTCATAGTTAATAATGGCCCTGAATTCCTTGACATCAATACTATCGTGGCCGTTCTGATCAAGATAGGCACCGCGTACTCTGAGCCACACCCCCTTCAGAAAATCTCTTTTGAAGCGATAGTCCACGGTAAGATCAATCTCTTCCTGATCCGGGGAAGCATTCACACCGGAATCAGGGGTATTGCCCCTGGCGTAATTTGTAAAAAAACTGAGTCCGTCCAGGCCCAGGAATTTTAGATCATAGGAGAACCCTACCAGCCAGGCATCTTCGTCAGCCCGGTCAAAATCCCTCAGCATAAGTGAAAGGTAACCGGGATAACCGCCGTAGGGACTACGGATTCCACTACCGCTGCCAGTCGTACTGAAGGCAAAGTTAAGGAGGGCTCCCTGGTAGCTTGCGGCCGCCTTGCCGCCAAACACATAGGTGTCAAAGTCCCCGTCAAACTCATCCCCCACGCTGCGCTGATCGGTATGCTGCAAAGATATGCGGATATCTGTGTTTACACTCGGTTCCCAGGTGGCATTGGCTTCAGCATAGAACGTGTTCCACAGATCCCATGAATAGAGGCTGATCGCACCGATATCACTGCCCTGGGAAAAAGTGTAGCGTGCCCCTGCCGTTGTTAGGCCTTTACAGGAATAATCAGGGTCGACAATTTCGGATATACAATCAAAGGTTGAGGAATTGCGGGTCTTCATCTTGGTGACTTGGGCGATGATAAAGTCGGTATTATGCAGCCCAAGCCCTTTCAGTGCATACGCTTCAAAGGTGTTGGGTACCATGCGGCTGTCATTTTTATTCAGGTAAGGCAGATTGAACGTCTGCCTGTAAAGTCGGAGGTTAAGATCGTCAATGATCCGCAGATCCAAGTATGCCTGTCCCAAGACACTGAAACTTTTTTGCCCTGGTTCGAGAAGCCCGGTGCCGTCCCTGTCTTCCGGACCGTAAAGCTTCTGTGAGGTATAGCCCACCAGACCAATCTGCAGAAAATTCTTCCACAAGCCTGATTTATAGTCCAACCAGCCACCAAGGGCCCATGCCTCATTTTTGCTTATATCGTCGTTGTCCCTGTAAAGATAATAGGTCCTCAGGTGCATGAGAAGACTAGTATCCCGCCAGAAAGGGGGTAAAGTTTTCATTTTCTCCCTGAAAGCCGGGAAAAAGGATTTCTTTTTCTCATCAACTTCAGGTCCGAATGCGCTCTTGATTTCCTTAGCAGATTCTGGTGCCGGGTTTTCATCAGCCTGATAACCGGTATTGGCCGCAAAGGCATTATGCAATGCTGGAAAGATAAAAAGTACAGCAAGTAAAGCTGTTAAATATTTTCTGAAGTTGAGGCATGGCATTGTAGGACCTTTTTAAAAGATTAAGGAGGCTATTAAGCATTTTATTGTTAAAAAATTCAAAATTTAACATTGTTGAAATGAGAGGCAAAGAATTTCTTTATGATATGTAGATAAATTCTTGTTGGCAGATTTATGTAAACGATAAATTTTAAATATTATTTGATTCTTTAAGTGAGTTTTAATGAGATAGGCCTGCCCATTGCCACTTGTATTATATAGGAGGTTTTTTAATTCATATGCAATGCATAAGCGACTGATGATTGCTGGTATCAATCGAAAGTTGTGAATAATTCCCAAAGAGTCAAGATGTCCATTGGATATATAAACCCTGCCAGAAATGGCGGTTTTTTTTTGTTGCCTTTGCTTACGTGGTGCTTACGCGAGAATTTGAGCAACAAAAAAGGGCTTCAGGAAAAAACCCTGAAACCCCTTGCTATTGTTATGGTGCCGGAGGTCGGAATCGAACCGACATGGAGTTGCCCCCGCGGGATTTTGAGTCAATTCCAACCTTTGGGGCTTTTTTCTTATGTTTATAACTAGTTAAATATACAAGTTTTTTATTCTCAGCATTAGATTACCTTAGATTCCTTTAGAAAGGTTCTTAAAACTTTAGTTACAAAATAGT
>PKTW01000060.1 GCA_002868955.1 Desulfobulbaceae bacterium | reverse complement strand
TATCCGACGGACCAGCTTATCCTTTACGGTGTAGGGTGGATGCTTGTCTGTTTTGTAGTGGCTTTGGCATTAGCCTTTGTCCCCTGGAAGGCAGAAAAATTGAAACGGCGGCATAGTCCGGAAGAAGACGAACTCTTAATTTAGTAAATGGCGGGCGTTACCTGTTTACTCTGTTGCGCTGTTAAACTGTTTTTTGAGATCATGGTGCAGACGGCAATATCCAGCGGTTTTTAAATTTCCAGATAATCGAAAAGATAATTAAACCCGTGTTAAAAAGTGTAATGATAATCGCAGGAGAGGCTTCTGGAGACCTGCATGGAGCAAATCTGGCCCGGGAATTAAAAATACTGGACAGCAGCTGGCAAATGACAGGTATTGGCGGGGCTGGAATGGCAGGGGCGGGTGTCACTCTTCTGTTTGATATTTCAAATCTGGCCGTCATGGGAATAATTGAAGTTCTCACGCGCTTGAAAGATATCAGGTCAGCTATGCATATCCTGGAAAAGCAGTTTAGAACCAAGCGGCCGGACCTTCTTATACTGATTGACTATCCCGGATTTAACCTTGAATTGGCCCGCAGGGCTAAAAAATATGATATACCGGTTCTTTATTATATTAGTCCTAAGATCTGGGCCTGGCGCGAAGGTCGTATTGAACGTATAAAAAAATATGTTGACCGGATGGCTGTCATCCTGCCGTTTGAAAAAAAGTTTTACCAGCGGCATGACGTTGATGTTGACTTTGTGGGTAATCCGCTCCTGGACCAGGTTCATGCAACATTGAAACCTGCTGAAATCAAAACCCGATACAATATAGAATCCGATGCCACTGTTATTGGCATCATGCCGGGCAGCCGCAGACAGGAAATCGCAAAACTTCTGCCGCTGTTCATGCAAGCAGCTGTTAAGCTGAACAGTGAAATTAAGAAATGTGTTTTCCTGCTGCCCCTTGCCTCGACCTTGGCAGAAGATGAAATTAAAGAGCATTGCAGGCAGCTTGACAGGCTGCTCGATATCCGTATTATAAAAGATGAACGCTATGCAGCCATGGCTGCCTGTGACGCTGCTATGGCTGCATCAGGCACCCTGACCATGGAGCTGGCAATCCTTAAGGTGCCCATGGTGGTATGCTATCGGGTTTCATTGATTAGTTACCTGCTGGCCAAGCCGTTTATCAAGGTCAAATATGCTTCATTGGTCAACCTGGTGGCGGAAAAGGAGGTGGTACCGGAACTGCTGCAGTATAAGGCAACTCCTGAAAATATTTATAAGGAGATATTGCCTTTGCTGCTCAATAAGGATGCTGCAAAGGACATGCAACAGGAGTTGGCCAGGGTCAGCGCACAGTTAGGTGAACCAGGAGCCTCCAAACGGGCGGCAAAATTAGCCATGGAGATGGTGGCAGCAGGGATGATTCCCCGTGACTGATACATCGGATACTGCTGATAATGGCATAGTTAAGGTGCCCATTGACGGCGTCCTTGACCTGCACAATTTTTCCCCAAAGGATCTTAAATATCTGCTCCCGGATTACCTGGAGGAGTGCCGTAAGGCAAATATTTTTCAGGTGCGAATCATCCACGGCAAAGGCATCGGCAATTTACGCCGCACAGTTCATGCCATACTGGGCAGGCTGCCGGAAGTAGAGGAATTCAAACTGGCCGGAGAAAGAGGAGGAGGGTGGGGTGCAACCCTGGTCAAACTCAGGAAGAAATGAGCCCAGTAAATTTCGTGCTGCATGGCTGGTATTAACCTGGTTTTTTAATTTTTTCTTGCCCACTTGAGTGGTCGTGACTATAAGCAGATGTCCAGGTAAATGTTGAAAAATATCCAGAGAAAAGGACATTTCCCCTTTTTGCACGGCAGTTGAAAATTCTATGCCCGATGAGCACTGTATGACGAAACATCCAATAATCTCCCGCATATTGCAGTACGTCAAGCCATATAGGAGTTGGCTGGCAATTGCCATGGTCTGCATGGTCATAGTGGCCTCAATGGCTGGAGCACAGGCCTATATGGTCAAGCCAATGTTGGACGGGATATTTTTCAAACAGGATCGTGCCATGCTTAAGCTTGTACCTTTAGCTATCCTGGGAATTTTTCTTGTAAAAGGGCTCTTTTATTTTATCTATAATTACCTCTTGGTAAAGGTGGGGCAATCAGTTATCCGGGACTTGCGGAATATACTTTATGGTCATATCCAGTCGCTGCCCCTTTCCTTTTTTCATACGAAACCTACCGGTGAATTGATTTCCCGCATTATTTCTGACGTAACCCTGATACAGGGAGCCGTTTCAAACGTTCTTGTGGGAATTCTGAAGGATACCTGTCAGGTTCTCTTTCTCATCGGTGTTATTTTTTATCAGGACTGGCGTATGGCCTCGATTGCTATGATATCACTGCCGCTGGTTATATATCCCATAATTAATTTCGGCAGGAGGCACCGGCGGCTCAGCAGAGGGAGTCAGCAGACAACAGCCCAGGTTTCAAATATCCTGTATGAGACCATCACAGGCAATCGTATTGTTAAGGCCTTCTGCATGGAAAAATACGAGGAGGGCCGATTTGCAAAAACACTTGATACGCTCTTTGCTATTGTTATGCGGGATACAAAAATCGGAGCGATTTCGCGGCCCTTGATGGAGTTTTTAGGTGGAGTCGGTATATCCCTGGTTGTCTTGTATGGCGGAAGCCAGGTACTTGAAGGCAAATCGACGCCAGGGACTTTTTTTTCCTTTCTCACTGCCCTGATTATGATTTATGAACCTATCAAGGGTGTCAGTGCAATCAACAATGTGCTGCAACAGGGCATTGCTGCTGCAGAGAGGGTTTTTGAAGTTTTGGATGTAAAATCTGATGTGTCTGAGAAAAAAGATGCGATTGAGCTTCCACCCGTTAAGGACGCAATTGAATTTACAGATGTCCGCTTTAAATATGAAAAAGATACAGAGGTAGTAAAGGGCATAAATTTAAAGGTAAAAGCCGGTGAGGTCCTGGCTCTGGTTGGTTCAAGCGGTGGCGGTAAGTCTACACTGGTCAATCTGATACCAAGGTTTTTTGATGTGAGCAGTGGTTCGCTTACCATTGATGGCACGGATATCAGGGAGGTTACCTTTAATTCCCTGCGTAAGCAGATAGGGATTGTTACTCAGCAGACTATTCTGTTCAACGATACCGTACGTAATAATATAGCGTATGGTAGCCCGGATGCAACGTATGAGCAGGTTAAAGATGCGGCACGTGCTGCCCATGCCCTGGGTTTTATCCAGCAGCTGCCGGAAGGCTTTGATACAGTTATTGGTGAGTCGGGTGCCAGGCTCTCGGGTGGTGAACGCCAGAGGATTTCCATTGCCCGTGCAATATTGAAGAATGCTCCCATTCTTATCCTTGATGAGGCCACATCATCTCTTGATACCGAGTCTGAGCGGGAAGTCCAGCAGGCCATAGAAAATCTGGTGCAGAACCGAACAACCTTTGTCATAGCGCACCGGCTGTCAACCATCCGTAATGCTGACCGGATAATTGTGATCCAGGAGGGCAGAATAGTCGAGGAGGGGACACATGACTCATTGCTTCCCCTGGGCGGTGTGTATAAAATGCTTTATGATATGCAGTTTCAGGATGATGCTAAGGAACTGCTGAACGGTAAGTAAAATTTCAAATAATGTGTTATGAGGTGTAATTATGATCCAGAAGGAACTGCTTGATATTCTGGCCTGCCCCAAGTGTAAAGGCCCGGTTGAATTAACTGCAAAAGCCGATGGGTTAATGTGCAGATCTTGCAGACTTGTATATGAAATAAGGGATGATATCCCCATCATGCTGATAGATGAAGCCAAGAAACTTGAAGAAGAAGCCGCTGACTAGATTACCTCTTGCCCAATAAGCAAACTAAGAACTGAAACGTTATTACTATGCAACTCTCTGCCTTTATAAATGAATGGGCCATCCTGCAGGAAAATATTCTGCTTCAAAGACTTGTCATTATTACTATCTATGCTCTCCTAGCCAAGGCTGTAGATCTCTTCCTGGACCGCGTGTTGAGCAAGACTGCCTTAAAGACAAAGATACGTTTTGACGATAAGCTCATTAAATATCTGCATGCTCCAATCTGCTGGACGGTTTTTGGCTTTGGTGTATTGCATGCCCTGTCTGTAAGTCCCCTGAGTGACCCCTGGCAGGCCATCCTGCCCCAGGTTACCAAAAGTGTTCTCCTTATCCTCTGGTTGGTTGCCCTGATCAGGACATTCAACTGGATGGTTGAAGAGTACATGGCCGGAGCCCACGAAAAAGGCAAGATTGGCAAGGATCTTTTCATGCTCCTGAAAAATCTCCTCAGGGTAGTTGTTATCATTGCCGGTCTTCTCTGGCTGCTTTCTATATGGCGGATCAGCCTAACGCCGCTTTTTGCCTCGGCCGGAATTGCAGGAATTGCTGTGGCCCTGGCAGCCAAAGATACCTTGGCAAATTTCTTTGGTGGTATTTCCATCTTCATGGACAATACCTACAAGGTGGGTGAATATATTATTTTAGATACCGGTGAGAGGGGTGAAGTGGTGGAGATAGGCATCCGTTCCACACGGATTAAGACACGAGATGATGTCATCGTAACCATTCCGAACTCCATTATTGCCAATTCAAAGATAATCAATGAAAGTGCCCCGATCCCAAGATTCCGTATCAGGGTTCCCGTGGGAGTTGCATACGGCAGCGATCTTGCAAAGGTGGAAGAAGTTCTTCTGGCTGTGGCGGATGCAAACAGCAATATAGAAAAATTCCCGGAACCACGGGTGCGTTTGCGGGCCTTTGCAGATTCATCTTTAAATTTCGAACTGCTCTGCTGGGTCAAGGATCCAAGGGAAAAGGGATTGCAAGTGCACCACCTGTTAAAGGCAGCGTATAAGGCTTTTGAAGAGCAATCCATAACCATCCCTTTTCCTCAAAGGGATATTCATGTTATCAATTCTTCAGCAGATTCATTTCAGGAAACAAGCGAATAGCCCAAAGAGTTTTAAGCAGAAAGCATCGCGAGTCCTTGCAAATGTTCTTTATTAATTAACCTGCAGCAGCCTGCTTCTCCGCTTCAACAGAATCATTATCCCCGGAATCATCTGCGGCCTTAGGGGCTGCTGTAACAACTGCCTGTGTAACAGTTTCCTGAAGTGCCTTTTGCAGCTGATCAATTGCTTCACAGATTATGGATTCGGCGCCTGCAAACCAGTTGGTATTTTCATCCGACTCATCTAAACTTGAGTCACCCCGGCATGAATTTTTCAAAACAATCAGTTTTGAGACTGCATCCTTCACACTGAGGCTGAAATCTTTGCTAGCGTCTGTGCCGCCGCTATCCATTTTGTTCTTCGCCGACCTCAGCTGGTCAACACCTTCCTCCAGCAAGATTGCCGCGCCCTCGAACCAGATAATGTTCGGGTTGTCTTTTTGGGTAATGCTGGTGCCCACGCATGAATCTCTCAGAATAAAAAGCTTGGAGATGGAATTCTTTATTCCGTTATCTTTTTTTGTTATTTTGTTCATCACTTCCTCCCCTGGTTTGTTGTTAGCAATTGTTAATAATTAGTTAAACTAATCGACCGTTAACGTCTGAAGGTTATATTATTGCACCGGTTGGGGCTGTTTTGCCAATCAACAACAGCAGGCAAACCGATTAGGCATTTTAGTTTTTCAGGAGGCCTTCCTTAATTTCAGTGAATATTGAAAAGCCTCACTGACCAACCACAAAACCTCTTTATATCCGAATGGTTTAAAAATCAGGAAATCAATTCCTGAGCAGCCGTATTTATCCTCATAAAATTTGCTTGGCAGTGTAACCATCATTGCAACGGGCATGCAGCAATCAATTGCTTCAACCTGAGTAACAAAAGCAGTAACATCCAGCCCTGGAATAGCGTGATCGAATATCACCAGATCGTATGGCCCACTCATGAGTTTCGCGAGGCATTCGGATTCTCTCATGACCGCTGAAACCTTACAGCCGATGCGCGTCAGAATTTTTTCCAGCAGCATTAATTGGTCGCTTCTGCAATCAAAGAGCAAGACCTCCATGTTACTCAAGTTTAACACGGTAACACCTTGGGCTGAACAGGTTCCGGTTTAAAGTATTTTACGGTCAAATTCATTCGGCTCCCCATCCAGCCTTTTCTTTGTATCCAGTATATCCACACCGTCAAAATCTATCGTTTTAAAATTGTCAACTTCTCTGAAATTATCAAGTATCTCTGAAATTATATTCAACTGCTCTTTTATTATTATGAGCTTTTCTTTTGTATGTTCTTCCTTGCTGCTGGCTAACAAAAGATCAACATAGCCGAAAATAATTGTGAAAGGTCGACTGAATTGAAAGACGATTGAAGCCGTTGCAGCCAGCGCTCCCCGCAGGAGGTGGTTTTCTACTTTACCCCAGCCCAGGCGTCTGTCTTGGCTGCCTCTCCTGTCAGCCGATTTTCTCCTGTCCTCATCTCGCCTGCGGTTAAGAGCTTTGCGCCTGTCTCCTTTATCTGGTTGTTTAGCACTGTTGTTTCTTGTTTCCATTCATTCACCCTGTGATGATAAATTCAAGGTGACAGATTTTTTTTCGTTTTGGGAGGCGTCATTGCATTAATGTATTGCCATTCAAATAATCAACAGGTGTTTATTTTGAGCACGTTTAAAATAAATTTGAACTATTGTATATGCAAAAAGCAATCTTATTAATGTACATTCCGTTCCATAGGCTGCCAAGCAAAATCAGCCCCAAAACCCTTCATCAATAAAGCGCAACTGTATCAGCCTGAAATTGCAGTTAATGCAACAGGCTCAATACACCGTGATATTAATATCCTCCTACTGCAATCAACCTACTTCAGGAGTAGGGGAAAAATTTCCATGATAGTGCAGTGAAACCTTTTCTAACAGTTAAATATTTAACGAAGTATGGGAAAAAGTCAATCGACCGACAGGAGTATTTTATAGAGTATTTATTTGTCAGGCTGGAGCAGAATCCAGTCCTTTAGGTGTATTTAATCTTAG
>PKTW01000129.1 GCA_002868955.1 Desulfobulbaceae bacterium | reverse complement strand
GTTTATTGAAATCTTCATTCTTCTTTCTCCAATCATTTAAGGCAACAGGGTTGGGAACGCCACTGCAGTTTTCTCTGTGATTTTGGGACAGCAGCATTCTAACAAAAGAGTCTTATTAAAATCAACTTTTATTAGGTATTTATACCCATTTTCCATGGTATTGCAGGTTTGCTGCAAAACGTTTTCTTTCAGCACCCTATTTGTAATGGCTTTCAAATCATACCGTTAAGGAAAGCATTAGCGAATTCCGTATAAAAAAAGCCTTTCCCGCACAGGAAAGGCTTTTTCAAAGTAAAAAAATACTTTAAGAGTATTCGTAATGTAATCATAAAATATTTGCGGGTTATAAGCCTTTTTTCTCAAACCAGCGAAAAAGTGCCAAGACACCTGCAACGAAAACTATAATTACAATCCAACGGTTGACCCCGATCAGCTGCGGAATGGTGAGATAGCCGAAGTTTCCCCAGTTAAGAATATTATTCATGAGGAATGGATAGCTTTCTGCATACAGGCCGGCACCGACTATCATGCCGAGAATACCCCAGAGTGCATCCCAGCGCCCTTCTCCAAGTGCACCTCCCTGGGTGCCCGGACAGTACCCCAACAAGCCCCAGCCAAGACCGAAGAGCAGGCCTCCGGTAATATTTTCACCCAGCACAACCGGTTTATACAGAAGCTGCACAAGACCAAATAAGTCTAAGAAGTGGATGCCTACCATACCGACAATGATGGCAGAAAACATGAACTTGACAATGGTCATATCCTGGAAGCGCAGCGCACCTATTTGTTTATCATAGCGTACTACCCTGGCCTTCTGCAGCAGAAAGCCGAAGAGCATGCCGGTCAAAAGTCCCATAATGAGCATATTCATTATTTCTTACCTCCGGAATAGATAATTCGTGTCATAATGATGCCGCCAACGAAGAAAAATACCATGGCAATGAGTCCGCTGACAGCGAGCTGGATCATCCCGGAAAGACCGTGACCGCTTGGGCAGCCGTCGGCCAGCCTGGCGCCGAACATGGCAATTATACCGCCGATAAACGCAACTATCCCCCTTTTCACGGGACTCGTACCGAAACGTTCGGCCCACATATCAGGAACCCCCTGCCATTTGAATGATCCGGACCATACTGCAGCAATGAGGGATCCCACAAAAATCCCGATAACAAACATCAGTTGCCAGTCAAATTGGGGCAGGTAGCGTATGAAATATTCAAGTTGTTTGACTCTTTCAGGTTCAAATGTTTTTCCCAGCATCCCCGCGGAACGGACAAATGAAGTGGAGGCCCCGAAAAACTGTCCTGTCCACAACACGGAAACAATAATAACCAGCCCGCTAAGGCCTCCGGCAATGTAGGGACTCCAACTCCCGCTATCCGTATTCTTCAGTTCCATAATACTCCTCCAGAATTCAAAAATATATAGTTCATAGCATTTACTTTATAATAGAATTAATTATCATTATTAAAAATAATTTTACGGCTGGACATTTTTTTTCATGCAAATGCAATCTGTTAGAAAATTACAGAAAAACAAGGAAGTATATCATATAAGTAAAAACTGTTAACTTTCTTCTTGACAAAGAATTATTTCTCTTTTAATTATAGTTAACAATATGAACTATGTCAACACAACAATCGATATTCGTGTTTTGGAGTACCAGGCGAACAAGCTGCAGGAATTGATCAGCGAACTGCACAACTGCTGCAAGGAACGCTACTCTGATGAAGCAAAGGCCTTTAAAATGCCCCAGGCTGAGCTCAGATGCCTTATGCTCTTCGAAGGACATAAGTACCTGACAGGCATCCAGATAGCAGGTCTGCTCGAGGTTGCCAAAAGCAGGGCAACTGTCATTATCGAGAATCTGGAAAAAAAAGGACTGGTGCAGAGATCACCCGATCCAAACGATGCCAGGGTCAAGCTCATTAACCTCACTCCCGCCGGCCAACGCAAGGTGCGGGAAATTGAGGAATTCATGTTTGAGCTCCACCAGCAGCTTCTGGGCCAGATAGACCCGGCCCAGCGCAATGGTGTTATAAACGCTTTGGAAACCTTACGCTCTTCAATGGAAGCCCTGAAGGCACAACTCAATTCATAATAATCAATAAAATTAGGTAAATAATTCTTGAGGAGGAAAACCTATGAGTGACGAACAACCAAAAAGAATGGCAATCATTGCATCAAAGGGTACGCTTGACATGGCATATCCGCCGTTGATCCTGGCGTCTACTGCTGCTGCCATGGATGTAGAGACCATGATATTCTATACCTTCTATGGTGTTGATATCGTCAACAAGCACAAATATGCGAACCTGAAAGTGGCACCCATCGCCAATCCTGCCATGCCGTCCCCTGTCCCCATGCCGAACATTATCGGCATGCTGCCGGGCATGACCGCCCTGGGCACAATGATGATGAAATCAATGATGGGCAAGATCAACTGGCCGTCCATTCCTGAAATGATGGAAGTCTGCCTTGAAATGGATGTAAAAATGGTGGCCTGCACTCCGACCCTGGAAATGACAGGTTTGACCCAGTCTGACCTGATCGAAGGAGTAAAAGTGGGCGGGGCAGCCGACTACCTCGATTTTGGCCTGGATGCAAATATAAACTTGTTTGTTTAACCAGATAAAAATAAACTTAAAAACAGAAAAACAATAACACTAGAAGGAGAATTACAATGTCTGATATAACCCCGGATGAGATTGCAGATCTGAAAGGTCTGAACTGCCCCATGCCTGTTTTGAAAACAAAAAAGGCCCTGGACAAAATTGAAGGCGGCAAGATCCTGCGTGTCGATCTTACCGATGCCGGCTCCAAGTCTGACCTGCCGGCCATGATCAAAAGAACCGGCAATGAACTGCTGGAAATGTCAGAAGCAGATGGTGTGTACACCTTTTTTATCAAGAAAAAAGCAAGTTAATTTGTTATAGTAATTTTTTATTTCATCAAAACGAGGGGAGGAGGATGCCGGCAGCAGGAAATTCCGTCATCAGAATTGTTTTTACAACTCATACAAAGAGGAGTTTAAAAGGAGATGAAGCAGAAAAAACGTATCGGATTGAGGAACCTGCTGCTCGGCTCTGCAGCAATCATGGCTGCCGGCTTACTGGTTACCAATGATGCCAATGCCACCAATGGCTATTTTGGCCATGGTTACAGCATCAAGAACAAAGGCATGGCCGGTGCCGGAGTGGCGGCACCCCTGGATGCCATGGTGCCTTCGACAAACCCTGCCGGTCTCACCGAGGTGGGCAACCGGTTTGATCTTGGCTTGACGGTCTTCAGCCCTAGAAGGGAATACAATGTCTCCCGTGATCCAACCAGTGGACCTCCATTTTTTGAATTGATGGGAGGTACGGTTGAAAGCGATTCAGAGTATTTCTTTATTCCCAATTTGGGTTATAGTTACCAGCTCAATAACCAGACCGCTTTCGGTATTGCCGTGTATGGCAACGGTGGTATGAACACCGATTATCCAACAATGACCTATTATGATGATTCAAGTTCTTCAACCGGTGTTGACCTCATGCAGCTCTTCATCGCACCTACATTAGCGACCAAGCTAAGTTATGGCCACTCCTTTGGTGTTACACCGATCATAGCAGCCCAGTTTTTTGAAGCCAAGGGTGTGACTTCCTTTGCGCCTTATTCAAGCGCTCCCAGTAAACTTTCCGGCAATGGCCATGATTCATCCTATGGCTTTGGCATGAGGGTCGGCTACCTGGGCCAGCTCACAGAGCAGATCAGCATCGGGCTTTCCTACCAGTCAAAGATCTACATGGATGAACTTGACGACTATGCCGGCCTTTTTGCCGAGCAGGGTGATTTTGACATTCCGGCCAACTGGACTGCCGGGATCGCTGTCAAGCCTATCCCGGAAGTAACTGTCGCCCTTGATGTTCAGCGCATCGATTACAGCAATATTAATTCAATTGCCAATCCCCTGCTGATGAATCTTGTGACAGACGGACTGGGTACTGATAATGGCGCCGGTTTTGGCTGGGAAGACATGACTGTGTTTAAAATCGGTCTGCAGTGGGCCCGTTCCGACCAGTGGACGTACCGCTTTGGTTACTCATACGGTGATCAGCCCATACCTGCCAATGAAGTTCTGTTCAACATCCTGGCACCCGGTGTTATAGAGCAGCATGCCACTTTTGGACTCACCTATACCTTTGCCAACCAGAGCGAACTTGATTTCTCGCTCATGTATGCTTTCAGCAATGATGATGTTACAGGTATGAACTTCTTGGCAAACCCGGCGAGTGAACCGCAATACATCACTCTTACCATGGATCAGTGGGAAGTTGGTCTCGGCTATTCGTGGAAATTTTAAGAACCCTCCCTGGGGGATAATTACCCCCTACTTATACCCTTGGGGGGCGTTTTATAACGCCCCCCTTTTTATTTAAAGCCATTTCTTTACCAGACCTTTCCTACCCTTCAGGATTATTGAGGAGGATCAAACAATGATTCGACAAAAAACAAAAATTTCTCTTTTCATCGTACTTCTGGTCCTGGCCCTTTTTTCCATGGCCCAGGCTGAAGTGCTCAAACCTTTTGTGCTTGGCAAAACCCCGCCGGGAAGCATGGCGGATGTTGTGGAATATGCCAAGGCACAGCTGACGGATCAGGGATTCACCATTGTCGGCAGTTATGTGCCTTTTCCCGCTGCCACTGTCATCTGCGCCAGCCTTCCTGAGTTGAGCGCTGCGGCTGCCGCGGCGGAAAACGGCGGTTTTGGAGCGGCCCAGCGCGTGGCAGTAACAGAGGTAAATGGCGCGCTGCAACTTTCCTACATGAATCCAGCTTACCTGGGTACAGCATATGGACTGGGCAAGCTGGAATCCGTTTCCGCAAAACTTGCAGCAGCTCTTGGGCATGAACAGGAATTCGGGGCTGAAGGCGTCAAGGAGGAAAAACTGGGGCCCGGCAAATACCATTACAAAATGCTCATGCCCTATTTCGACGATATAGACGTGCTGAACACCTATCCGGATTACGAGACCGGTGTGAACACCGTTGAAGCAAACCTGGCAGCGGGCAAAGGCGGCACTGTAAAAGTTTACCGTATCGACCTGCCCGGCAAGGATATTTATGTATTCGGCGTGGGAATCACCCAGGGTGACGGTCCTGATTCCGGTGACAAGGATACAGACAAGGAAATCCTTGATATCATTGATTTTCAGGAGATCCGCTCAACCCCCTACCTGCCCTATGAAATAATGGTGCAGGGCAACCAGGCCTTAGCCCTGCGCGGCCGCTACCGCATTGCCGTCCATTTTCCAGACACCTCCATGGCCGGCGCCCACGGCTTTACCAAGATCATGAGTTCACCCGGCGGTATTAAAAAAGCCCTGGAAGCAGTGGCTGGAAAGTAACGTTTATATACAAATTTTATGGAGTGGTGGAGTGCTGGAGTATTGGATTACCAGCACTCCAATACTCCATTACTCCATTAATCACCAAACCTGGCTCGCCTTACACAAATAAATCTTCGCCGCCCAGCGAATTAACCAGGATCATGGTCGGCATCCCGTCAACAAAAGACCTGTAAAAATCATGCCATTCAGCTTCTCCCGCCTGTTCCGGCAACTCGAACCCAAGAATAACACAGGTGGCATCGACAGAATATTTATGTAAAATCCTGGAAAAGGACTCTTCCGCAAGAACCACCTCCACTTCACCCTCAACACGAGCCAGATTCAGTAATTTCTGCAGAGCCTGTTCCGCCGGTTCGCGGCCGGCCTCATTTTCCACCACACGCAAAAGACGGATCTTCGCATTGGACCATTCCCAGTTCTCGGATATCAGGAAGGCAAGCAGCAGCATGAGGGCCCCGTTTTTATGCCCCCGCCACCAGATATCAATTCTTTTATTACTCTCAGGGTCCGGTATTTCCTTTGTTTCCACAAGTGCCAGGCTCATGCCAAGGATCGAAGCTGTTCGTAATCCGTTAAGGTATGCCTGCCGGCGCTCCATTTTTGCGGACCAGCCAAAGACCGCCATGTTAGGCCGTATCGGACCGATGGCAGTTGCCTGCAGCAGCATGTTTATGCCATCCTCCAGCTTTTCTGCTGCAACCACCACAGGAAAGGCCCCATAATTTTTCTCATTGCAGAACTGGGTCAACTGCAGGATGGCAGTTGGTCTACGCGGGGCAAGTTCAGACACATTCCCAACCAGCACGTTGGCCAGGTAGACTATACCCCGCTTTGATTCCATCCAGGCTGCATAGGTAATGATTTCTTCCCGGGCCATCGGGTTACCCGAAAAAACGAGAATATTGGGGCGCCAGTTTTTGGAATCCTCGGGAATGCGCCTAAGACGCAGGAGATTATTACGGGTCTGTCTGTAGAGGAATCCACGGCGGGCATCACCAAATGTTGCTATGAGTTTTCGCGCCTTAAGATACCATAGCAACAGGATAATAATGAAAATAGCGGCAACTGCGGCCACCCAGTTGATCAATATTGTTACCACGACACAGCCAATTGCACCCAGCAGGGCTGTCCACCAATGAAAATAAGAAAATTGCGGGCGGAATGAAGGATTACCGCCAAAATCCTCAATAAAGGCAGCCAGGTTGATCATGCCGTAGCTGTAGAGAAAAAACATGCTGATAAGGGCGGCAATTCCGTTTAGAGCTGCGCCGCCCGATTCATTCCCGGCCCAGAGAAGTACGCCGATGGTTATCATGCCTGCGAGGAGTAAAGCCCTTCTCGGCTCATCTCCCCTTTCACTCCCCTTAGCAAAAAAATGCAAAAAGTGTAGTATCCGATCCCGTGATACCGCCTGCAGTACCCGTGGCGCGCCAAGATAACTGCCAAGGGCCGATGACAGGGTGGCAGCAATAACCCCCAGTGTAACCACGACAGACCAGCCAAAAATGGCATTATCCTGCAGCAGTTTATATGGAGTTGTTATGAGGGCCTGTCTTTCAAAAGCCCCGCCATAAAGGACTATCTGCGCACTATAGACCAGGAAACCCAGGCCGACTGCGGCCAGGGTCCCGCGTGGAATGCTACGCCCCGGATCTTCTAGATCGCCTGACATATTTATTCCTGCGTCTATACCGGTTACCGCCGGAAAATAAATGGCAAAAATAATCCAGTAACTGAAAAGAGGCGCCCTGGTATCATTTATATCAATGGAGGTATATTCAGGAAATAAATTCTGCTGCAGTAATTCAAGGTTGAAGTGCTGCAGGGCGCCACCCAAAAAAGCCAGGATAGCAAGAAAGAGAAAAACCATAATTATATATTGAGTTTTGATGGCCCAGCCTGCGCCGAAAAATGCCAGCATGAACAATGCCGCAGCCGTAGCAAGAGTTATAATTTGAAAATGCGGCACAAGGGCGGGATAGGACAGGACCAGGGCCTCGGCAAAACCAAGGATATAAAAGGGAACAGAAAGGGCCAGGGCAAAAAAGAGTGCTATACCGATGGCACCGCCGAACTCAACGCCGAGCACCCGGGAGATGAGAAAATAGGAGCCACCACCACGCATCCGCATATTGGTGCTGATGGCTGCAATTGATAAAGAGGTTAAAAGGGTAATCGACTTTGCGATAAAAAGAATTGACAGTGCCCCGATGATTCCTGCCTGGCCCACGACGAAATTGGCCCGCATGAACATTATAACGCCAAGGATGGTGAGTATGGCCGGTGTAAATACGCCGCCAAATGTACCGAAGCGGATTCTTGTCGTATTTTGTTTTGCCGGGTCAGGCATATTTTCTCTCGATCAAAACAGTAAAAAGATCATTCTTTTTGCTGGACTCTAAGGACACCGCTATCGCGTAAATATGAAATAATTTCACGGGGCACATATTCCAGCGCCAGGATCTCATCAACGGTTATCTCTTGCGCCTTGAGCCGGCCCAGGAGGCGATTGTGAAAGCGAGACGCTGTCTTTGTCTGGTAATAGTCGCGGTACACCAGGGCAGAGCCAAGTATGGCAATAACTGCCATCATCATCCAGAAAACAGCATGGCTGATCTCTATGTGAAAGCCTTCCAGCAGGAGTTTGGTGCCCACGAAAAAAATAAGCTGGTAGGCAAGATCCTCCAGTTTTGGCAGCTTCTCAAGCATTCGGATAAATAATCCTGCAGCAAAGCGCAGGAAAATAATCCCCATAATACCTGCCAACCATATTATTAAAAGCTTATTACTCATAGCCACTGCTGTGGTGATGCTGTCAATGGAAAAGGCAATATCCGTGAATTCGACTATCAGGACCGTCTTCCAGAAACTGGCGGCAACTTTTGGCCGGGACTGGTGGGCATCTTCCTTATAGAAAAAGAACATGTGTTTCATGGCCAGATAGACCAGGTAGCCGCCACCAATAACTTTAAAGGCGACAAAACGCATCAGGTGGGCGGCAAAAACCAGGGCCACAACCCTGAAAAAAAAAGCTCCGCCGATGCCGTACATCAGGGCTTTCTTCTGCTGCTCTTTCGGAAGTGTCCGCACCAGAATGGCCAGGACCAGCGAATTATCAACAGAAAGAATACCTTCCAGTATGGCAAGGGTAAAAACCGCCAGAGCGTCGGCTCCGGAAAGGGCCTGGAATTCCTGGGTAAGCTGCATCAGCAGAGAAGTTTCCATAGGCGGACCTGTCTAATTATGTGATGCAAAATCGCAGGGTAAATGATTTTTAGAATCTTTTACAGCACTTGTCTTTTATAGCAGTAGATTAATCTCTTTTTTTATCAGACCAGAGTTGGCAGAACTGTTCTTTCTCATTGCCGCTGCAGGTCTTGATGACTGACCATCTGAGCATCAACGGGGCAAGAAGTGTGGTAATAAAGGCCATGAGCACCAGGGCTGAAAACTGGTCCTCTGTTAACAGGGGCTCGCTGATGACCCCCTGGGCCAAAAGATCATTGCTGAGCGCAATTACCACCGCAACAATAACAAGTTCCACGGCCCCTCGACCGTTCATGCCAAACCCTATAATAGTGGATTCGCGCAGGCTGTAGCGGAATGATAAAGCACCAATCCCGCAACCCACCAGTTTGCCCACTATGGCGGTAACGGTAATTGCAGTGACAAGAAGCAGGAAAGAAAGATTCCACTGGAAATGGATATGAAACGCCAGGGAAGCAAAAAAGACGTGCATCAAAAAGCCGTAACTCAAGCCGTAGAATCTGTCGCCTATGGCATTGTAAATATTCTCATGCATAATCTCCTTGCGGACAAACTGACCGGCCAGAAACGCCCCTATGACAGTATGCAGACCTGCCAGTTCCGCTGCAGTTGCCATGACCAGGGCTGATATCATGGCAAAAGTAAACCCCTTCGCATTGTAGTCCTCCAGCCTTTTGGTAAAGATCGGAACCACGAAATGGCCTGCCATGATGGTGAAGGCAAAAAATGCTGCGACTTTGAGAATGATCACGAGGATGCCGACAGTTTCGACCGTGCCTGTTTTTACCAAACCCAGCAGGATGGAAAGCCCGATCAGGGAAAGGATATCATCTGCAATTGCTGCGCCCATGATAATATGGCCGATGCTGGTTTTGTGGATCTGCATCTCCTGCAGTATAACTGCCTGCACCGCTATGGCCGTGACGGAAAGGCCGATACCGATAAAGAGCGACTGGAAGACGGTTCCTCCAAAATATCGGGCTACAAAAAATCCCATGGCAAAGGGCAGCACAAATCCACCAACTGCCACAGCCAGTGAGGGCCAGATATGTTCAAGAAGCTCATTGGGGTCCATCTCCATGCCGGCATAGAACATGGCAAAAAATATTCCCAGATCGGCAAGAAACGTTAAGGCCTCTGAAGGACTTACGATATTAAACACCGCTGGTCCAAGCAGCAGACCTGTGACAAGCTGACCGAGCATTACCGGTAGCCCCAGACGGACAAAAAGCGCCCCCATGGGCCAGGCTACTGCCAGAATAATGAGAAGATTTATAATCAGATGATCAGTCAGCATTGTTGACTTGCTCCCCTTTTTACGCAACAATGGTCAGAATGCTTGTCCTCGGTTCCCAAGGGATACACATGCGCCCCATTTAAAAACTTAGTTTTCCACTTTATTCTTTTCCTTCTGGCATGACAATATATTAGTCTGTTAAATTACAAACATGCAGCAGACCGTCTCATAAAAAAGGGTTCAGGTGACTCATTGAAGATAAGTTGTGTAATACCGACCAAAAACCGCTGCCACATGACGCTTGAAGCCATTGAAAGTGTCATGCGGCAACAGTTCTTCCAAGTAGAAATAATAGTCGTTGATGACGGTTCAACGGATGCTACGCTTGCTGAAGTGAATACCCTGTTTCCGGATATTATCACCATGAGGCTCCATGGCGTCGGCCCGGGGCGGGCTCGCAATGCAGGCGTCGCAGCTGCAACTGGCGATATACTCATGTTCCTCGATTCTGATGATCTCTGGTTGGGCAACCATGTGCAGCAGCTCGTAAATGTATTAAACCGTGGCTTTCCCGTAGCCTATGGTGTTGCACAAACCCGGCATGAGGTATTTGGTGTGGATTTTCTCATACCGGAAAATGGTGCGGGAACTGAGGGGGACTGTTTTAATGCCCTGTTGCGCTGGTGCTTTCTGGTGCCTTCCGCCATGGCTCTGAAACGTGAGACTTTTCAGGCAACCGGCGGGTTTGCATCTCTTCCCTGCGGTGAAGACTGGGGTTTCTTTCTCAGGCTCGCAGCTCATTTCCCCTTCGGTTTTGCAGGGCCTGAGCCCATTACTTTAAGAAGGCTGCACCCGGGCAGTCTCTGTTTTTTAAGTGACAAGAGAAAACTTCTTGATATGATCAGTCACATGCTTACAGTTGTTGAAAATGAGCCCCGGGCTACCAGGGCTCATTGCAACCATTTTAAAATGCTTTACGACTGGACTGCTCATAATCTGGCACAGTGGTCAAGCATACAGGATTGGTATCTGGCAATGCTGCAGGAGAGACTTATTTGAGCACCTTCATCCCTGAAAATATACACCGGCAGGTCCTGGGCAGTTGCGTTGATGTGCCGGAAGAATCCCCATCCTTTCCGCTGCCGTTAAAAAAAGTCGGCATCTCGGGTAAAACGGTCTGGGTGCATCTGGTTGATAACAAAGGCGGTTATCTTCCCTTTAACGCCACAATTCTTGTCAATCTTGCTGCCAACAGGCGCGGCATTCACATGTCCAGGATCGAGCAGGCGATAACCTCTTTGCATGGCAAGGAGTTCAGCAGTCTGCCCGCATATGGAAAGCAGCTTGGAAACCTTATTCTCCAAGCGCAGAATGCCAGGTGTCTGACTCTTGAATTGACAGGCCACCTGCCTTTTATCCAGCAGGCTCCTGTCAGTAAACTTGACTCAATTGACACCATTGAGGTCTTCTTCAAATTAGAGTTAGAAAAAAACAAGGCCGGAGAAACAGTAAAAACCGGAGTGGGCGCCGGAGTGCATCACCTGACTGCCTGTCCCTGTACCCTTTCATACAACGAGGTTCTCTTCAACCGTTTTAACGATCCCTGGCCGCAGGCTACCCATTCCCAGAGATCGAAAACCCAGCTCCTGGTCAGTCCTCCTGAGCGTGAACAGCTCCCTTCGTACCAGGAATTGACAGGCATACTTGACAGTGTCCTGCATATATCCCAGGATCTCCTGAAAAGGCCGGACGAAACGGAACTGGTTTTACAGGCGCATAGATATCCGCAGTTTGCCGAGGACACTGTGCGTGAGGTGGCACGGGCAGCAGGGGCGAAATTTAAAGATACACTGGCCCCTGAGACCAGGATCCAGGTTCATTCGCTCAGCCTGGAATCCATTCATATTCATGATGTGCAATGCTCTCTTGACACTAGGTTAGGAGATATTCTCACAACCCTGCAGGCAATAAAACAGGAGTAAAAACATGGCAGCAAATTCTATAATAGCAGAAATTCAAGGTCTCTATAAAGTCGTGGCCCTGCAGCCTTTTCGAAAAACAGAGGGTGTCTCCTTTGACATTCTGCCCAGGAACCTGGTGCCCAAGGTCGATGCGGTTGACAGGGTCATCCACAAGAACAGGGCCGTGTCCCCTGGACCTGTTGGCGATATCAGCGAACCCTGGTACATGCACCCCCATCAGGATGACAACCTTATCGTGCTCCAGGGCGTTCGTTATGTGGAAATCTATACAAAGGCGCACGGCAGGATTGAAGCATTTGTCATCACTCCGACGCGTATTGAGCAGAACAACAAGATTTTATATGACGGACCGGGCCTGCTTGTCTGGCCCAGAGGGGTATTTCATCGCATAAAAAGCGGCGAGGAAGGCTCTGCTTCAATAAACCTTGCTACCCATTACGCGGGTATCGACATGAAAACCAATTTCAATATTTACGATCTTGATATTGAAACAGGGAAATTCAGGGTGATACGGGAAGGACAACTGGACCAATCCATGTAACAACCGCACCGATCATGTGCGGTTAAAATGCCTGATGTAAATGTCAACCCATTTTGAAGTTAGCCAGAGTCCTTATTGTGGCAAAACATCGTGAATTTCTAATTATTAAAAAAGCCGCCCATGAGGACGGCTCTTTAATTTAATCATCTAGTGGTCCTGCTTGTTTCATTCCATAATCAGTGCAGGTGTTAATTGTTGAAAACTGATTATTTTACCACCATTCCCTTTTACAAACTCTTCAGCATTATTCTTGAGCTTGAAGGGAATTGCCTCCTTTCCCATGGGCCCGTCAACTTTTGAGCCAACCACATAATAACTGCCAACTGCACTTTCATACATACCGTCTGAATAAAGAGTAACCCAAGCCATTTTTGTCTTAATAGGTTCTTTCACATATTCTGACTGATCAGTAGTAAAATTGACCATACATTGGGTCGAACAGAAATGCAGAGTGCTATTATCCATAGCCAAAATCTGACAATTATGCTTTGGGTGGTTTGCGGGAGGCATCCCACAGACAGTGCAAACATCTTTTTTTGTTGGCTCCTTTATCTTGCCTGTTTTTTTTCTTTTTTTATCTATCATCATTCTGGATTTGGTTAATTCCATCTCTGCCGCAGCTAAGGCGCCCTGAAAATCAACTACCTGCCCGCCATAGCTGGATGCAAACTCTTCAGCCGATGCTCGGTCTGCAAAAGCGATTTTAGATTTCATTGTCATTGTTCCAGGGGCTGTTGATCCAATTACATAAGAAGATTGTTCTGCTGGTATCATTTTGTCTGGATCAATATACACTGCCACTTGGACATTATCCGCATCAGTTCCAGAACTTTCTATCTTGTCTGCCAGACAGCGAATCGAACATGTTGTGAAATCACCTTCAGCATGATGAAATGAGTGCCTGGTTCTAGCCCACATGTTTATCATCATGCCGCAATTGGGGCACATCATTGTTTCGCTATACATTTTAGGATCTTTCATGGGATGTTCGATGTCTGGGACTTGTTTTGTGTCTGGTGTTTCCGGTTTAGTTTCCGCCATGGCAAAAATAGTCAGTGAACTTGCTGCAAAGAACAATATCAATGCAATGATAAAAAACCTTTTCATAAGCGCTCCTCCTCTGCCGTTGCGTATTTTTATCTTTTTGAAGACCAAGACAAACTCTGCAATTTATCTAACAATGACAGGATGTGAGAGGTAAGTAAATGTGGCAAATTGTCACACTTCTCTGAAATGACTTCCTATGCGTGCTGCACAATTGAACAAATAAAGCCGGGGCTGGTATGAGAAATTTCACTCTGGCTTTTTGCGGTTTAAGGCAATATGTCCTTCTGATAGAGTAACTTTAAAAGTTGCTCTGAAAAATTACTATTGTAGCAAAAATGGATGATTATCTGCCGGAATACCTGTTGCTTGATGCATCTACAGACGTTGAAAGATGCTTTACCTCTGATATCCAGAGTTCGTCACACTTTTCCCCATACCATGCGGTCGGGCTTTACAACTTCATGAAAGCGGCAACTTACTTAACAATATTGCAAACACCGGCTGTCATTATTTCCTCTACTATCATTCTGTATTCTGTGTTAAAATTCATAATGAATTGTATTAAGGGCAGAAATTATGGTTATAAGATTTATGCATATTCAAAACAGAAGGGGGGATTATGATTCGTTGTATTGCTAGACCGCTTAGTCTTTTTCTAATTTTTTCTTTCATGTTATTGGATTTTACGGCCATTTCTGCCAAAGCAGGGATTATAGGAACCGAGGCAGTAATCAATACTCTCCAAGGAGAAAAATCTCGTTCACGGATTACAGCTTTTTTAGATCGGCAAGAGGTACAAGAGGCTTTTCTACAAAAAGGTATAGATCCTTCACAGGCAAAAAACAGTGTCGCAAACCTTACAGATCGAGAAATATCGCGCCTATGCAATGTTCTTGATCAACTTCCTGCTGGCGGTGATGGGATTGGGACTGTGGTTGGTGCTGCCGTACTCATTTTTATTATCTTGCTCATAACCGATATCCTTGGTTTCACAAATGTCTTTCCATTCGTAAAACACACAAAATAAATTGTACATCTTTTTCATCGGGTTGGGGGCTGGGCTACTTGCCTGATATTTATAATTTTGCTCTTTTCTTCTTCTGGATGCAGCCTGTGGCGCACAGACAAATTTATATTACCTGCAGATCAGTCGGAAGAAATCCTTCCTGATGAAGTCCCCTTTTTTCAACAAGAAACATACCAGTGTGGCCCCTCTTCACTGGCAATGGTTTTAGCCTGGACCGGCCTTGAAGTGACCCCGAATGAATTGGCTATTGATGTATTTGCACCAAATATTCTTTGAAGCGGCAACCGGTGCGTACAAAACAGCGATTACCCGATGGCCCCAAAGCTTATCCGCCTGGATGGGATTAGGCAATAGTTACTATGCACAAGGGGACTTATCCTCTGCAGCAAGCGCTTTTAATCAGGCCATGCAATTGTATCCATCAAATGGCATGCCAATAAATAATCTTGCCCAAGTATTATGGGAACAAGGCAAAAAAGAAAAAGCTTTGCAGGCAATTCGCCATGCCATCACGCTGGGTGGCCCTTTAAAATCTGTTTTTGAAGAAACCTTGCAGGACTTTGAACAAAACGGTAACTAAGATATTAGTCTGCCAAACTTTTTAAAAAAAATGATGAATTATAGTTATCTACCTGATTTAAAAACATTCTATTTGATTTTTTTTCTGCGCCGGGTTTTCTGCATAATCTTCGCATTGCCGGGAGGAAAACAGTTGGCTGCCTCTCTGATCCTGCCAGACTGCCGGAGTTCGACATATTTTTTCACCAAAGGCAGCATGTCATCAAGGTACTGGCCAATCTCTTTTTCTGTAGCGGTCGTCAGCGTCTGACAGAAAAGGCATTTGCGTTCCCCGCCCCCGGTTGACGGCAGACCAAGATCTTCCAGGAGGTGCCGGGTGACCATTTCATCGTCCAAATCCTCATAAACAGGAAAATAGGTGCGGATGCCAAACCTGCTGGAGAATTCGGCAATCTTTTCCATAAAAACCGGGGTCTGTTCCGGATAATACTCCTGCCTTTTGGCATAAGCTGTTACCAGATGGGGTATAAAATTTTCCAGGCAGTAGATGATCGCCCTGGTGTGCATTGCCACCTTGCAGGCAACACAGACAAGGTTCTTGCCATTATACCGCGGCATGAGCTCTTCATAACTGTCAAGCCACAATCCCTGAAACAAGCGTCCCATGTCGAGCTCCACCATTAACGCCTCGGGCAGTTTCACGGCACTGTCAGGTAAGCTCATCTCTGCCAGGGGGACCTGCTTGGCCAGGATTTTCTGGGCCGCTTCCAAACGCTGGCGGGGAAATTCATGAAAGCGGCTCATACCGTTCAGCATATGCAGCAGGTGGATGTGTCTCGGCCGCGGCAGGATCGGATGATGCCCCAATGCTGCAAGGGCATAAAGAGCAAGAGAGTCCGTACCGCCTGAAAACATGATTGCAAGTTCAACTTTTTCCATGACAATTACCTCGTGTTGCAGGATACCTGGTCCCGGATCCGTGCGCTGTCTGATCTCCCCATGGGCCAGGTTCCTAAAGATTATTCCATTTTCTTTATACGATAATGCAAAAACAGTTCACCGGTTGACACCGGCTCGCTGGACAGCAGTTCAAGTTCCAGGAAAGGGTCACCAAGGTTTTTAAGGCCGTCAGCGAAAGCGGGGCTGCCATGCTTGCCTGAGACAAAGGGCATTATGGTCAATAGTATTTCATCAACCACTCCTTCTGCCAGGGCTGTATAGTTGAGGTGCGCCCCTCCTTCTATTAATACAGATTCCACTCCCCTGCCGGCAAAAACATCGAGCGCTGCCTGCAGGGACAAACCGTGCGGTCCTTCAGGCAGGGAAAGCACGCGGGCCTTGCCCTTGAGTCTTTCCTGCAGTGCTGAAATACTGTCTTCACCTGTAAAGACAAGAGGCTTGGGGGCGTGCTCGAATAATTTTTTACCTGTTACCGGAAGCATACCGCTGCGTGAGATAATAGCCCTTATACGGTTCGGCGCCAGAGTTCCGTTTGTGCCGCGCATTTCCGGGTTTTCAGTCCGCAGCGTATTGGCGCCCATGATACTTGCCCCGGTGTTATCCCTTGTTTCCTCCAGCCGGCGCCGGTCCAGCAGGCTTCCATACCCTGCAGGGCTTATCCTGCCGCAAATAGTCGTGGCGCCAACAAGTATGACTTTCACCCTATAAAACCTCTGCTACCATTCCTGCCTCAATCTCGTCTGTTATGATCACCTTGCCGATGGAAGTGGGCAGGACAAAAAAGACCTTGCCGCCAATGGTTTTCTTGTCTGCCAGGAGATACTCCTGGATCCTGTCCCGGTCATATTCCTGTGGAATTGCAACCGGTAAACCGTATTCAAGGATCAGTTTCTCCAAACGGTCTTTTTCCCGTCTCTCCAGGATCCCCTTTAAAACGGCAAGCTCAGCCGAAGCCACCATGCCCATTGCAACAGCCGAGCCATGGGCCAGTGTGTAGCCTGAAACAGCCTCGACCGCATGCCCGATAGTATGTCCGAAATTGAGAATGCGCCTTAGATCGGATTCTTTTTCATCTGCTTCAACAATAGCGGCCTTGATCTTGCAGCACCTGGCAATGACATCCTCCAGAACATGCATGTCCAGGGCAAGGATATCTTTACGGCTCATTTCAAGGAACCTGAAAAAATCCCGGTCATATATGACACCATACTTGATAACCTCAGCCAGGCCGTTTAAGAGCTCACTTTCCGGGAGTTTCTGGACGATCTGGCTGTCAACAAATACTGCTTTGGGCTGGTAAAAGGCGCCGACCAGGTTCTTGCCTTCCGGGATATCGACTCCTGTCTTGCCGCCTACCGAACTGTCTACCTGGGCCAGAAGGGTTGTCGGCACCTGGGCAAATGGGATGGAACGCATGTAGCACGCTGCAAGAAAACCGGTGATATCGCCTGTCACACCACCACCCAGGGCAAGAAGTCCGTCCTTACGATCAAAACCCAGGCGGGCCAGGCTGCTTGACAAATCTGCAATTGTACCAAGATTCTTACTGGCTTCCCCGTGTGCAAAGGTAATCATTTCTGCCGGGATGTCGCTATTGCCAAGAGAGGCCAGAAGCCTTTCGCCAAACATTGCAGCCACATGGTCATCAGCAACTATGGCGTACCGTTTGGCAAATGGATTTTTATGCAGCTCGGAGCCGATTTTATCCAGCAGGCCCTGCTGGATGAGTATGGGATAGGATCTCTCCCCAAGACCGACTGTGATTGATTTCATGTATATTTCCTTTACTTGGCGGCCGTTGCCGGAAACTGGCAGAAGTTATTCGATCACCAGGACCGCGCACTTTTTAGCTTCATGGATAATCTTGTTCGAGGTAGAGCCGAAAATAAATTCTTCTTTTTTTGAAATACCGCGCCTGCCTATAACAATGGTGCAGCACTTCATTTCCTCCTGTTCCTTGATAATACAGTCCGCAACCGAAGGGGCTCGCATAGTATCAATGCGCACATTAACCCTGTCTTGCGGGAAACCGGCATCAAGGAGAATATGCCGGTATTCCTCCATTACCTTTTTTGCCTCTTCAAGTTTGCTGCTAAGCCATTTTTTCTGTTCATCTTTATCGGGGAAAAAAGTGGCTTCAGGTTCCAGAATGATATGCAGCAGTGTCACCTGGAACCCTTCATAACACCCAAAAAAGTCACCGACAAAGAGAACTGCCCGCCTGGAATTATCGGAGCTGTCGACTGCAATCATTATATGCCTTTCAACCATGCCCGTGATATCGCACTTCGTATGATCTATGCTCATAATTTTATCCTGTAGAGTGAATGCAGCGTTTCAGGCGTTGATGTGCACCTCGTCGAGATCCTCAAGCAGCTGCCTGATATTTTCATAATACAGATTGGCTCCATTTGAAAAGTGAAGAAGTATATAATTTAATGCATCGGGTATATATGGATAAATTTTCTGGATATTTGCCACCCGGTTATTAAAAATAATATTCATATCTTCCTGGGTGAGTTTCTCCAGATGCGGCGATCCCTCGGCCTGCAGCTGCTGGACTGTGATGTCCCCTCCGCCCACCAGAAAAACAAGAATGTTGCCAAGGCCGTACAGGTCGTACCCGAACATGTTGGCCACATGATAATAATCATAATCAAAATCTATCCAGCGGTAATCGCCTGTTTTTCTATCGAGCAGAATATGATCGCGGCGTATATCTCCATGTTTCTGCCCCTGGTCGTGCAGAAAGCCTATGGCCTTTACCATTTCGCCGTATATGGCAAGGTAGCCCGGCAGATGTTCATAAAAAAATTCTTCATGGTTTCCCGCCAGTTTGAAGATAAGTTCATCAAAACGTTTTCCCTGGATAAAGTCGAGAATCCTGACAATATTGCCTGCCGTATCACGGATTGCAATACCCTGCATGAAATTTCTGTGCCCTGCGACCATCTCCAGTATGGCTGCCTCTTTTCCGGGGCTGCGCACACACTTGAATACCAGGTCCCCAACCCGGGCTTCTATTTCTTCGTGAAAAACAAGCTTGATTATCTTTGCTTCCCGGTTTTTCAGATCAATGGCCTTTCTGACCCAGTATTTGGGTTCATCGTCCAGGCCGAATCTCCCTTCCCGGGTATAATTGCGCATCAGGTAGGGCACGCCACCAAGCATGACAACATCATTATAATCAACCCGGAAAAAATCCGATGTATCGGTGATAATCTTGAAACGCTGGGGAACACTATCCGACCCCAGATAGGCAGCGATCATATCCTGCAGTTGCCTGAAGGAATAATGTGTCTCAACATCGTCTGGTGCTTGCGTTTCCATGCTTCTGGTTGTATCACAAATTTGTTGTAAGAACAATTATCTGAATCGGTGAAGGCAAAATGTTTATAGCCACTAAACTTTTTGCACCTGTATTTTCAAGTGATACTGGGATGCAATCCCCGGCTCACGGACTCAGAAGCTCCCTTGTTGTGATCCCCTGCCACTCCTCCTATCTTAGAATGTAATCACTCCGGGTTAATAAGGAAAAACAAAAAAAGGGAGACGCCCTGCGGCATCTCCCTTTGAAAACAACAAGATACAGAAACTGTCTTACTTGATCTGATCACCGGAAGCGGCTTTCTGCATTTTAACCTCAACCTTTTCGGTCAAGCCTTCGTAGTAAGCACGCAGGAGGACCAGAACTTCGTCACGGCCGAAGTGATCCGGAACCTCGGCGCCCTCTGAAAGGGCTTTCCGCAGTTTGGTGCCGGAAAGGATTACGCGGTCATCCTTACCATGATTACATGTTCTCAGTGAAGCCATACCGTCGCACTTGTAGCAGTAAAAAGTCCAGTCGATTTTCAGCGGCTGGCAGAGAAGCGCTTTGCCCGCACCCTCCGGCTTGGGAATAGTATCAAAGATATCCTGGGCCTCGAACATGCCGTAGAAGTCACCGACACCGGCATGATCACGGCCTATAAGCATGCGGTTTACACCATAATTCTGACGGAAGGTTGCATGGAGCAGACCTTCACGGGGGCCGGCATAACGCATGTCAAGGGGATAGCCGCCCTGGATGACGTTGTCCTTGCAGAAGTAATGCTCGATCAGGGTGTCAATGCATTTAACACGCACATCGGCCGGAATATCGCCGGGTTTCAAAGAACCCACCAGTGAGTGGATGAAGACGCCGTCACATACTTCAATGGCGATCTTTGCCAGATACTCATGGGAACGATGCATGGGGTTTCTGAGCTGCAGGGCAGCTACCTTGCTCCAGCCTTTTTCATCAAACTTGGCACGGGCCTGTTTCGGAGTCATGTAAACACCGGGGAACTTCTCCGGAAAGTCACCTTCGCTCAGCACCTTGACAGGACCGGCCAGGTTGTAATCCTTCTGGTTCATAACCATCTGCACGCCTGGGTGATCATCCATGGCAACTTCCCAGAACTTGCCACCAACGCTGTCTTCGCCTTTGCCGAGGAAAATCTTCTCACACTCCCAGCGCTTGTCAGCTTCGGTCATTTCGTATTTCTCAGTGACTTTCATGGTTGCCATGATCTTCCCGTCAGTATTTTCAAGGGCAATCTCGTCACCGGTGGTGATGGCGCCGGCATCTTCCTTGGTGCAGGACAGGGTCACGGGCACGGGCCAGAAGGTCCCGTCAGACACGAGCATATTCTCGCAGACGCTCTTCCAGTCAGCCCTGTTCATGAAACCATTCAAAGGACTAAAACCACCGATACCCATCATGATGAGATCGCCGTTCTCGCGCCCGGAAATGGAAATTTTCTTCAATGAGGCTGCTTTTTCAATTTCAGCCTCGAGCTCAGAGCCATGAAGCAGGCAGCAGACCAAACCTTTTCCGCCATGTGGTGGTACTAATTTCGACATAATTCTTCTCCTTTATCAGTGAGTTATAAAGATAAAAATGGACAGTGGATAAACTGAACCTTGATTCATTTTAGCGCCCAACCTTATTAAGAGGAGCGGGAATTGTCAAGAAAAAAGTATGGCTTTCACAAGAGTTCTTCCAAGGAATTCCATTATCCTCCAACAGGTATTTTTACCCAATTGATGTGTTAGATACATACCATCCTCTAACCTAACAAGCCGACAGTACTATAGTATTCCATGTTTTTTCAGAATTGCTCCGCTTAAAACAAGGCCCTGTTTCATGACAAATTTATTTCCTGAATCGGGTCTTATTTTCGGCCACGCACGCAACACTTTTGGGTTACTTGCAGATAATTCATGAAAAAGAATCCTCAAAGGTCCTTTCTCTTTGAAAGTTTGTCCTTAATGTATTAATTAGTGTCTGTCTGTAAATTCTTTGCCTTATGGACGGTTACACTAAGTTATTTACAATCCGGAACGGAGATTTCCAGAGAAATTCAAGGAAAACGAGAAGTTGTGTAGCGACGCATATGAATAAGACGCACAAATAACCCCGCAGTTTGATGCCAAGATTCTCAAAAAAGGCGGTTTCCGGGTGGAAGCTATTTAGAAATGCGACACACAGAAGTTAAGTTTCCCAATATTTTTATAAAGGGCAGGTGATTATGGCAAGAGTTTTTAACAATAACAGCGCCACTGACGCAACAATCAGGGCTATTGACCGGAAACGTGAGCAGGAAAGGCGCTTTATGCTCTCCCAGGCCTTCAAAAACGCTGACGAACTCGCGCTAAGACTTGTCCAGCGCCTCATTGACCGCCATATTATTGAAACCACCTCTGAACAGGCAATGCGCGATTTGTTCGCTGAGCAGCTCCGCATCATCTCCAACATGGAGGAGTTTGATATCCAATTCAAGATTGCTCCGCTGCGGAAACTGGCCACAGATCCAAATTTTATCAGCTTGTTCCTGACGCAGTACATTATTGAAGATCTCATTGACCATCCCAAGGTGCAGGATGTCTTTGGTGACGACCTTGATATTTATCTCACTGTTGATTCAATTCTCAGCAAGATAAGGCCCTCATAACGGAAGAAAGCTGTTACCTTCCAGCCTGCCCCCATGCAGCTTTTGCATCCCGATGATATCCCGACTCTCGTCTATGCCAATGACAAGGGAGAAATAAAAAACTTCCCTGGACTCTATATGGCCGGTAGGAGCGGCAATTTTTTCTGCAAGCCGCATCTTGATGATCTCATCCCGCTTCCAGAAGGCAGTGAACTTTTCCTCTTGCCTGACAGGAGGCCCATAGGAGTATCACCAGGAGATGATGACCCGATGGTGTTTGACCATGACCCGGATGCACCCGGTGAAACAATACAGGCTGTTGCAGCATTTATGGCCCCGGCGCACACCGCAATCCATAGTGCCGCATATGAACCTGCAAGAAATGATTTAGCCCCCCTGCCCCTTTTTGCCTATACAGCTGTCGGCTGGCTCAAAGGCATATTCTGGGTCTCAGCCTTTCGCAGTGATCCTGACAACAGACAGGATGCTCGCTGCTTTGATCCTGAGAAGATTAAAAAGAAAACCGTTCGCCTCCTGAAGAAAAATCCCCAAAACAGGCTCATTCAGCACCTGGGTAAATGTTGTCTTATCTATGGATGCCCGGCTGCCAGGAACTATTTTCTCGGGCGCTGGGAGGCGCCTCTGCCAACCTCGCCCATATGCAATGCCCGGTGCGTGGGTTGTATTTCCCTGCAGCCGTCCGTCTGTTGTCCTGCGACCCAGGACAGGATCAACTTTGTGCCGCGGGTTTCGGAGATTGCTGCCATTGCTGTCCCGCATCTTCAACATGCCCCTGACGCAATAGTCAGTTTCGGTCAGGGTTGTGAAGGGGAACCGCTGCTGCAGGCCTCCGTCCTGGAAAAAGCCATACGCTCAATACGCGCCCGGACGCAACGGGGCACCATCAATATAAACAGTAATGCAAGTCTACCGGCTAAAATCAAGCTGCTTGCTGAAGCAGGGCTCGACAGTTTGCGGGTAAGTCTGAATAGTGCCAGGGCAGAGTATCATGCCCGCTATTACCGGCCTGTTGATTTTTCCTTTGCTGATGTTCTGGAATCCATTGATATCATGAAAATGGCGGGGAAATTTGTCTCGCTGAACTATTTTATTCTTCCGGGTTTCTCCGATGATCCCGATGAATTTGCTGCACTCTGCAGATTAATTGAAGAACACCGTCCTGACCTTATCCAGCTGCGCAATCTGAATATGGACCCTGACTGGTACCTTGAAACCGTGGGATATGCGCCCGGGACTCCTCCCATGGGAATCTGCACCTGGTTTGCAGAGTTAAAACAACTCTTCCCAATGCTTCGTTTCGGTTACTTCAATCCCGCTTTACGATAAGTCCTTGCAGAAATCAGGGCCCGATTGTACCCCGCAGGATATAAATTTGCGGCCCATGTTGCAATTTTATTGACCTTTGTGAATATATTACATATTATTTCAGGGAATTATTCTTAAGTAGTGATGATATTTGGAGGTCTGCCATGAATGTGCTTGATAGCAATATGCGATTAACCAGCCAGCGCCAGGTCATTTTAGAAGAGCTGCAAAAAGTGACATCGCATCCCACTGCCAGCGATGTTTTTGATATGGTTCGTAAACGGCTGCCGCGAATCGGACTGGGCACCGTGTATCGCAACCTCGATCTCCTGGCTGAAAGGGGTGTTATCAAAAAAATCGAGGTTGGTGGCGAACAGAAACGCTTTGATGGTGATACTTCCCCGCATTACCATATACGCTGCGTCAAGTGCAACCGGGTTGAAGACATCTTTATTGAAAGACACGGAGAACTTGAAAAAAACGCGGCTTCATGCTGCAATTACAAAATACTGGATCATCATGTTCAGTTTTCCGGCATCTGCAGCGAGTGCCTGCCGGAAGCATAATTCCTACCGAAAGCTGATCCTGGCAAATCTTCGCTTCCCGACCTTTACCAGTATATCGCCTGCCGGCTGCACGTTATAATCTGTATCCACTATCTTGTCGTTGTCCAGGGTGACTGCCTGTTGTTTTATCAAGCGGCGGGCCTCAGAGGTCGATTCCGTCAAGCCTGCTTCAACCAGCAGTTTGGGCAGCCACACTTCTCCATTTGCCTTTTTCAGGATCAGTTCCGGAATATTATCGGGCAGGCCATGATGCTTGAAGACCTGTTCAAAAGAGTCCTCTGCCCTGGCTCCATCCTCTTGACCGTAAAATCTGGTGGTCAGTTCCCGGGCCAGCTTTTTCTTAACATCCTTCGGGTGTATTTTCCCGTCTTGCATATCCTGAGACAGTATCCTGATTTCATCTGACGTCAAATCACTGAGCAATTCATAATAACGGAACATAAGCGTATCTGAGATTGACATGACCTTGCCGTAGATATCGTCGGCAGTTTCGGTAATGCCGATATAGTTGCCCAGGGACTTGCTCATCTTATTGACCCCGTCCAGGCCTTCAAGCAGGGGCATGGTAATTACTATCTGCGGTTCCTGGTTCCAGGCGCGCTGCAGATCCCTGCCCATCAGCAGATTAAACAGCTGATCAGTGCCCCCCAACTCAACGTCGGCCTCCAGGGCGACCGAGTCATAGCCCTGGATCAGCGGATATAAAAATTCATGAATGCTGATGGGTTTTTCATTATCAAACCTGACTCTGAAGTCTTCGCGTTCAAGCATGCGGGCAACAGTAAGCTGCGATGCGAGCTTGATCATGTCATAGGATGTTAATTGCCCAAGCCAGGAGCTGTTGAATACAACCTTTGTTTTTTCAGGATCAAGAATTTTAAATATCTGCTCCTTATATGTCTCGGCATTTCTTTTGACGTCATCGAGGGTCAATGGTTTTCTGGTTTCCGACTTGCCTGTCGGATCACCAATCATGCCTGTAAAATCACCAATCAAAAAGTAAATATCGTGCCCCAGGTCCTGAAAATGCTTCATTTTCTGGATCAGCACAGTATGGCCCAGGTGAAGATCCGGTGCCGTAGGATCAAATCCGGTTTTGACCTTCAACGGCACCCCGCTTTCCCTGGATTTTATCAACTTGTGCGCCAGGTCTTCACGGGATACTACGTCTACTGTGCCCCGCTCAATCAGTGCTATCTGTTCATCAATGGTATAATTCATGGTTTTTCAAATTGTTACGCTTGATTTTTAGTGTAATCGTAAAAAGTCCCGCGCTTACTTGGCGTATTCAACAGCCCTTGTCTCTCGAATAACCGTGACCCGTATCTGGCCTGGATAGGTCAGTTCTTTTTCTATGTTTTTGGCAATATCCCTGCTCATAAGGGTTGCAGCAGCATCAGAAACATCACCGCTGTCCACGATGATGCGCAGATCCCTGCCGGCCTGAATGGCATATGATTTTTCCACACCCGCAAAGGAATTGGCAATCTTTTCGAGGTCTTCGAGGCGTTTCACATAGGTTTCAAGCATTTCTTTGCGGGCTCCGGGCCGGGCACCTGATAATGCATCGGCTGACTGGACAAGCACGTCTAAAACACTTTCAGGCTTAACATCCTCATGATGGGCGGCAATGGCATGAACCACTTCCGGGGCCTCACCATATTTCTTTGCCAGATCACTGCCGATTATCGCATGGGACCCTTCAACCTCATGATCTACTGCCTTGCCGATATCGTGCAGCATGCCGGCCCTTCTTGCCTGTTTCGCATCAATACCCAGTTCGTCTGCCATGATACCGCAGAGAAAGGCAACTTCAACAGAATGCTGCAGCATGTTCTGGCCGTAACTCGTCCTGTATTTCAAACGCCCGAGGAGTTTAATCAGCTCGACATGGAGGCCGTGAACACCGACATCAAATGTAACCTGCTCGCCAGCCTCGCGCATGGTTACTTCCAGTTCCTTGCCGATCTTTTCAACAACCTCTTCAATACGGGCCGGATGGATCCTGCCGTCAGCAATCAGCTGCTCCAGAGAAAGCCTTGCAACCTCACGCCGCACTGCGTTGAATCCGGAAAGGATAACAGCCTCAGGGGTATCATCAATAATTATATCTATGCCTGTGGCAGCCTCCAGAGCCCGAATGTTCCTGCCCTCACGCCCGATAATCCGACCCTTCATCTCCTCGCTTGGCAGCGGCACAACCGAAACTGTCCGTTCAGCCACATAATCACCGGCATAGCGCGAAATTGCCAAAGCCAGTATATTTTTGGCTTTCCGGTCTGCCTGCATCTTCATTTCATTTTCAATGAGGACCAGTTTTTTCCCGGCCTCAAGGCGGGCCTCACTCTCAATGCTCTCCATGAGCATTTTCTTGGCCTCTTCCCTTGAGATTCCGGCTATCCTCTCAAGCCTGAAACGCTGCTCTTCAATCAATGCATCTGCTTTTTTGATTCTTTGCTCAAGCTGCTTTTCATGTTGCACAAAGGACTGCTCGCGCCGCAGCAAATCAGTTTCCCGCTTATCCAGCAGGTCTATTTTTCTTTCGATCTGGTCAAGTTTCTGGCTCAGGCGTTTTTCTTCCTGAATTACTTCTGTTTTTCTTTCCCGGATCTCCTTTTCAGTTTCCTGTTTGAGCTGATAGGCTTCATCCTTGCTCTGTAACTGGGCTTCTTTCTTTATCTGCTCTGCTTCGCGTATGGCCTTTTCAATGAGCTGCTTGCCCTGGCTTGCGATATTTTTCTGGTGTAATTCGATAAATCGCTTGCGGATATAAATGCCGACTGCAATGCCAACAAAAATGCCAATCAGAACAAAAGCAACTATCTGGAGTGTGTTACTGAATATATTCACGGAGCCAAACCTCCTGATTGTATTAAAGCTCTTTCAGCCTCCTGCTCCGGCAATAAATCATTACCAGGCAAACAGGCGTGCCAAGCTGTTGTCTTGTATATACTCGGAAGAAAGGCAATAAGGGGGGAAACGGGCTTTGCATCTGCAGCAAGTGAATCGCGGATGAGAATCCGGACTTGCTTTTTCATATCACCCTGGCAATTAAAAGGTCACGTGCAACACATGATCGACTTTTAAAGGGGGATGATTATCGTGCTTTGCTCCCCAAAACCATATACGGGAGTTCAACTGTGAAAATACTTACAGAACAATTACCCTATACTTTAACTTTTCAGGTGTGGTATTCATTCTTTGCTTTTTATATCAACCTGATCTTTCAGGAATTGCTATTACCAGTTGATGACTCCCGATCTTTCTCCAAGTGCCTCGAGTTTCTCTTTTTCCAAAGGGCCGGGAATATATACATTTCTTCGGCCTATATATTAAGCATCCCGGCTGCACATAAAGCCTGAGATGCACTATTTTTAAGTTAAACCCCCCACCCTGCCGTGTCAACAGAAAGATAGAACCTAACATGTGCTAGGTGGGCAGTGCTCATAACCCCTTCTAGCAATATCGCCTGGGCGAATTTACTATCCAGAATCAGTGGAGGCGCCCTATCTTTAAGAGTTGGCTCAAACTTTACCTGTCAATCACCAACAGCGCAGGGGAGATTTCCCACAACTCACGCAGCAGACATTTCTTAGCCCCAGAAAATTCTGCTCATCTTAATAAGAACATTTTTAATCGTTCTGGGCAAGAGTGGATTCGCTATCAGTTCCAGTCTTTTTGCCGTGATCGGTTTGTGTCTCCCTGTCAGGGGGCAGAGAGTTTTCAATTGCCGACGCCAGTCTGTCTGCAAGCTCGTTCATCTGCTGTTTATATTGCTCAAAATCCCTTTTCAAACGCACATATTTCCCTGCCATGGTGAGACTGGTTAAGACTGCCACCTTGTTTGCCGGCAGGGTACTTTTGGAGGATTTTGAACTATTTTCAATCTGCACTTTCACCAGATGCAGAATTTCCTCAATGTCTTCCTCGGGAGCATTGGTATACAAAGGATATTCCTGGCCGAGCACCTCGAATTTGACCAACCGCTCCATTGCATACACCTTCAATTACACTTCACGACGCTAACGCCTTCAATATCAGACATTTATCGTAAAGCCGGTTTGGAAGATTGTTCTGCTTTTACATTGAACAATGAGGAAGACTTCTTCTCCCGTCTTTGCTTTTTGCCAGCCCCGGAACTGCTATCCTGAGCGGAATCTTCCTGCTCAAAAGTTTTTTCCCAATCATCTATTCTATCGATCAGACCTGTGACCCGGTTATGCATAACACTTCTGTCTTCCTGAAGGTTTTTTACCATTTCCTGGAGTTCAGTAATTTCTTCATGTTTTGCCTGCAGGAGAGCATTTATTTCATCATTCTCATTTTTCAACTCATTGTGGCTGTCAATCAGCTTTTCAACAAATTGCTCCAAGCGTGCCAGATCTTCATTCTGTTCCATTTTTGAAAGACTCCCCTCTTGCCATCACGTTATTACATAATATCCATGTTCCGTATTCTGCAAAAAATTACGCAGCCCGACCAGTTCCAGGCTACGGCAAATATCCTGATCGCAGGAACTTTTTGCCCTTTGCCGACAGTACAAATCATACCCGCGCGCAAATGACAAAGCAAGCTGTTTATGGCACCCGTGCGCCATTTTAACCCGGGATTATAGCACCCCAAAATATAAACTAGATCCTGACATACTGCCAGCTTATTGGATGTCCGTCCTTGTATGGCATATAGCCATGGAATATTTTCGGGTTGCCGTCAAAGACCAGCGGCAGAAAATAACGATCCCCCTCCCACATGGGCAGTGTATCCAGAGTCGCAATCTCCCCCCAGCTTAAGGTGCCCTCCTCATTGCTCGTGCTCGGGATGCCGCTGAACCTGTCA
This sequence comes from Desulfobulbaceae bacterium, assembly GCA_002868955.1. GTDB lineage: Bacteria > Desulfobacterota > Desulfobulbia > Desulfobulbales > BM004 > BM004. Next base: position 9,825 of record PKTW01000129.1, on the reverse strand, counting down.
ATCCTGAAGATAAAGCCGAGCCAGCTTTCACCCCCGGGGCCGAACCCCGGCCAATTAATTGTTCCCCGCAAAAGGATTTCCTCGCACTTCAAACCGGCCTCCTCCAGAATCTCCCGCCGCATGCAGCTCAGCACGTCTTCATTGGCCTGCATCTTGCCGCCCAGACCATTGTATTTGCCCAGGTGATGATCACCAGGACGGGAATTACGGTGGATCAGAAGAGTTTTCCTACGATCAGGGGAGAGGACATAACCAAGTGTTCCTACAATCGGGCAGTACATTTTTCCCTCTGGTATAAGCATTTTATCAGCATTCGATATGATCTTCACAATTTTCCCATATGACCTTAGTTGCCGCAATTAATGCTTGTCAAGCCCATAATCAGGGCTGTCCCATACAAATCAGGTCACACAATCCAGGAGGCCGGCTTGGTCCGGCATCCCTCAAATCATGCAACCAATTTTACTTTTGTAAATCTAGTTTGCACAAAATAGCAATTACCTCTTGCATTCCCACCCTGATTTCACCCCTGCCACTTCCACCTGGATCTGATTTCACAATGAAACACGCTTGGCGCCAAAATAAAAAACTGGTTTATCTTCATGATAAGATTAGAGAATTGCAATACTCACTCTTTTTTTGCATTTCCTGAGCAGTAAATTTTGGCGGCTGAATGCTGATTTTAAAAAATCTGGCATCCTCTTTGCTTTTAGAAAGTAGAACGTGGGTATGTAAACAATAAAACTCTACCAATCTTATTTCCGGCAAGTTCAGTTAAAACATCATGACAAACGGTAATGAACCCCAGAAGGCGGCTGAAAATATTGGGACAAACATATTACCACCAACTGATTGTGCTATGACTTATAAGACTTTTGACAAAATAATGGCGGCATCGGGAATAATTACGCTTGTCTGGATATTGGCGTTTCTCCTGGAGGCCATGATTGAAAAATAGTTGCGTTATAGAGGAAATTATCCGCTCCAAAGTCACTATGCATAAACATTATAACAAATACTTCAAGCCCATCACAGGGGTCCGTTTGCCTACTTAACTGCTTCTGCTCATTCTGGTATCAGGTTGCTGTCCGGGCTCCTCAAAAACACAGACCAGTTACCAGTTAGAGTCAGTCACAAATCATTGCAAAGACCCCCCTTTTCTCCTCCTCAGAAGCCCGTTTCCGTCTCCCCCGGAAGCGGGCTCTCTTTTTCCACAAGAGAAAAGGGGCTGCATCACGCGATGCAGCCCCTCTCTATTACTGGAGCCGGCGATGGGAATTGAACCCGCGACCTACTGATTACGAATCAGTTGCTCTACCCCTGAGCTACGCCGGCCTGTTGTACGAAATTCGCTTATATACTAACTGTTTCCGGTTAATTCAAGAAATTTATCAAAGTGGAGCAAGGGGAATATCTTTCCCTGAAATTACTGCCAGGGGGTTATCGTTCACCAGCATCCGGGCTTGCTCTTTCCCGATTATTTTCCCTGCCACCTTTACCGCTTCGGAGAGGACAGGCCCGCGTGCTATTGCAGAGTGGGCATCGCTGGCTATGAAATGAACCGCCCTTTTTTTTAAAAGGTAAAAAGTACACTCCTGTATTTGCATGCCAAAATTGCCCCTAAGGCTATCAGCGGTAACCTGGGCATAGACATTCCCGGTTAAAAGGGAAAAAAGTTTTTCAGGATCACGGATTACCGAGGGGTTGCGCTCAGGATGGGTGATGATCGGGATCAGGCCCTGCAGCTTGAAATTGAAGATTATGTCCGCGGCATTGGCAGGAATATGGGTGTAGGGGAATTCAATAAGGATATATAGGGAATTGTTTATTGCATACCCCAGCACTTCCCGGGGGGGCAGCATGGCATACACATCAGCACCATATAGAATCTCAACAGGCACCTGGTCCTTCTGCAGTGCTTCATTAAGCTTTGTAACATGTTTTTTTAAAAGATCCGGGGGATGAAGTGTGTCCCTAACATGTGGCGTGGCCACAATATGGCTTATCCCATCATCAGCCGCCACTTTGGCCATGTGGATTGATTCTTTTATATTTTCGGCGCCGTCGTCAATGCCCGGCAGGATATGGCAGTGGAGATCAATCATGGTCTGCAGCCGCAATTATGACTTGTTTGTCTCTCCATACGTCCCATATGACTGGCTGAACTCTTTCCCTTCGGAATGAATATGAATTAAAAAAATTAACAGCCATAATTTGCTAACACACTTTAAACCAAGTGGAAAGTTTTCTCTTTTAATAATCTCTTCAAGCCTTGTCAAAGATTTTCAGAGTGGGTAATTTTTACCCATCTTGCCTTTACGAAATAAATGTTTAACTTTAATACATTAGGCCTGATTGCAGACCTATTATCGTTTATATAGTTATTCTTTTTAGGTTTTAATAATTTACAGGCATTAACAAGGAGACCAACAATGGTTCAGGCACTTCATATCAGAAAACACTTAGTCCTCGCAGCAACATTTGCTGTAATGGCCATGGCCCTTACACTTTTTTCAAATCGCAGCGCCAACGCTGCGGCTCCGCCGGATTTCGCCGACCTGGCTGAAAAACTCAGCCCCACGGTAGTCAATATATACACAACCCAGACCGTTGAGGTTTCATCCTCACCGCACCAGTTCTTTTTCCCGGACCAGGGGGATATCCCGGAACCTTTCCGGCGTTTCTTCGGCTTGCCGGATATGCCGGAGCAGCAGACACCCAAGCGGGAAATGAAAAGGACGAGCCTGGGCTCGGGCGTGATCTTTACCGCTGACGGCTACATTATTACCAATAACCATGTGATCGAGGATGCGGATGAAATAAGTGTCACGCTGCACACCTTTGAAGAATACGCCGCAACCATTGTCGGCCGTGACCCCAAAAGTGACCTGGCCTTGATAAAAATTGAACCCAAGACAGACCTGCCCTACATCACCTTAGGTGACTCTGACAAGTTGCGGGTAGGTGAATGGGTGCTTGCCATCGGTAATCCCTTCGGGCTGCAGAAGACGGTTACCGCAGGCATTGTCAGCGCCAAGGGAAGAGCTATCAACAACGAGTCCTACGGCAACTTTATCCAGACAGATGCCTCCATCAATCCCGGCAACTCGGGCGGTCCGCTTTTTAACCTCAAGGGCGAGATGGTCGGGGTAAACACGGCCATTTTCAGCCGGACTGGCGGCAACATCGGTATCGGTTTTGCCATCCCTGTCAATATGGCCAGAAACGTATTAGCGCAGCTCAAGGAGCATGGCAAGGTAACGCGGGGCTGGCTCGGTGTCATGATCCAGCAGGTCACTTCGGAACTTGCAGAAAACTTCGGCCTTGACAGGCCGATCGGCGCCCTTGTCGGACAGGTTATAGCTGACAGCCCAGCAGAGAAAGCCGGCCTGAAAGCCGGAGATGTCATCATTGAATACAACGGCAAAGAAGTCTCGCAGATGAGCATGCTGCCGGCCATGGTTGCCAGTACCAGTGTGGGAGAAAAGGCAAAGCTTGTCATGATCCGTGACGGCAAAAAACAAAACATCACTGTTGAAATCGGCAAACTGGAAGATGAAGAGGTTGTTGTTGCAGACGCAGAGACCGGTACCAGCAAAAAACTCGGACTGACAGTTCAAGAACTGACGCCAAAGCTGGCCGAATCACTTAGAATAGAAGAAACGCAGGGCCTGATTGTCAGTGATATCACTCCCGGCTCCGCTGCTGCTGAAGTCGGAATTCTCCGGGGGGATATCATTCTGGAGATAAACAGGGAGAAGGTTGAAAACGTTGCCCAGTATAAGAAAGCCCTTCAGGCGGCCCAGGAAAAGAAAAGTATCCTGCTGCTCATCAAACGGGGTCAGAATACCCGCTTTGTCGTTATAGATTTTAAAGAGTAGGAAAAGAAGCCACAAGGGTATGAGGCACTGAGGCACAAAGGCACAAAGTTTTTAAAGCTTATTTAATAATTTTTCATAAGAACACAAAGACCTCTATCTTCACTTATATCGGTCTTAAGACTCTTTAACCTAAAGGGCTGGCTTCTGAGCCTTAGTCACTCTGTGCCTCTGTACCTTTGTGCCTCTGTGCCTCTGTGCATGTGTACATCAACCAAGGAATGGGGTGCCGGCCTTACTTGCCTGCTCATCTGCTTTTCTGACCGCATGGACAAAGTTTTTGAGCTTGTCGGTATCCTTGCGGCCCGGCTGGTACTCTACTCCTGAATTAACATCCACGCCAAACGGCTTGACCTGCCGGATTGCCGCGCCGACATTTTCCGGGTTCAGCCCGCCGGCAAGGATAACCGGGCCGGGTGGTTTAACATGCCCGACAAGCTTCCAGTCAAATACCATACCGGTCCCGCCTGCCTGATCCTTATGATAGGTATCAAGGAGAAAACCGCTGACCACATCAGCGTAGGCTGCAAGTTCTTCATGACCGGACTCCGGTCGCAGGCAAAAGGCTTTGATCACCCGGCAGGACATTTTGCTGCAATATTCAGGTGATTCAGAACCATGGAGCTGCACCAGAGAAAGCCGGCAATAATGGATGATCTCCTGCACCACCTCGATTTCTTCATCACGGAATACACCGACAGGATTTATAAACGGAGGCAGTTCACCTGTTATGGTCCTTACCCTGTCCGGCTCAACCAGACGTGGACTCTGCTCCACAAAAATAAAGCCGAGCCCGTCAGCGCCTGCAGCCACAGCTGCCCTGGCATCCTCCTGACAGGTAATCCCGCATACCTTGATTCGCGTACGAAAAAACATTTTTATACCTCTTCTGTTATTCTCTGCCCCGAAGCTTCCGTAGTGCTGCGGCCCGGTCGTCTGAACGTACCAGAGTCTCACCTATCAAAGCTGCCGTGACCCCGTGGTCCTGCAGCATCTTCATGTCGTCATGATCTTTTATCCCTGACTCGCTTACCAGGGGAATTGCGGCAGGTATTTCTTTGCGCAGCCGGATTGTCGTATTGAGATCAACCGTGAAATCTCTCAGGTCACGGTTGTTTACGCCGATCAGGCTGCTGCCGGCTGCAAGTGATTTTTCCAGTTCCTTCTCGTCATGCACCTCAACGAGGACATCCAAATGCAATTCTGCACTCATCTGCAGATAATCCCTGATCTGTTCCGGATCCAGGATGGCTGCAATGAGCAGAATGGCATCAGCCCCGTAATAGCCGGCCTGGGTGATCTGCAGTTCGTGGATGATAAAGTCCTTGCGGATAACAGGAAGTGCCACCGTCTGCCGGACAAGGGGAATATACTCAAGGGTGCCCTGGAAAAAAAATTCATCGGTGAGCACGGAAACCGCTTCAGCCCCGCCTTCCTCATAACTGGCAGCAATTGCTGCAGGATCAAAATCAGCACAAATGACGCCCTTGGACGGTGATGCCTTTTTCACCTCGGCAATGATTGCAATTTCTGACGAGTACACCAGGGCCTGCATAAAGCCGCGCGGCGGGTCTATCGCGCCATCCGGGCGGCTTAGCCCTCTGGCTTTTAATTGGGCAACCTCTTCTTTCTTGCGGGTGACAATTGTCTCAAGAATTTTCATCAGGAAACATTCTGGGAAAATTGAATAAGGGAATCAAGACTGGCCAGGGCAGTGCCTGCATCGATGAGCTCTGCTGCACGTTCAACACCGGCTTTTAATGTCTGAACCACCCCGGCAGCATAAAGGGCCGCTCCGCTGTTCAGCAGAACCATGCTGCGCTTCGGGCCTTCTGCACCTCCCAGGATATCTCGGAGGATAGCGGCTGACTCTTCAGGGGTGGCGCCGCCTTTAAGATCAGACAGTTCTGCACGGTTGAGACCCGCATCTTCTGGCTGGACCGTATAGGTTCTTACTGCACCGTCTGCCAGTTCGGCAACCCTGGTTTCGCCTGTCACGGTGAACTCGTCAACATTACCTGCGCCGCAGACAACCAGGGCCCGCAGGCTTCCCAGCCTGCCCAGGACACTGGCCAGTTTTTCACAGAGATCAGGGGAATACACGCCAAGCAGCTGCACATTGGCCCCTGCCGGGTTTGTCAGCGGGCCGAGGACATTGAAAATTGTCCTGATGCCGATTTCCCGGCGCGGCCCGATGGCATATTTCATGGCGCCATGTAGCATGGGCGCAAATAAAAATCCTATGCCGACCACCCTGACACAATTACCTACCTGCTCCGGCGTAAGATCAAGGTTGACTCCCAGTGCCTCGAGTACGTCAGCGCTGCCACAGTGGGAGGAAATGGACCGGTTGCCATGCTTGGCCACCGGCAGGCCTGCAGCCGCGACAACAAAAGCCGTGGCCGTCGAAACATTGAAGGTGCCTGAACTGTCTCCCCCGGTACCGCAGGTATCGATCAGGATCTCGCCCTTATCAACATCCACCCCGGTTTCAATCCTGGTCGCCTTCTGGCGCATGACCTTGGCTGCGCCGCTGATCTCCTCAATGGTTTCGCCCTTCATCCTCAGGGCCGTGATAAACGAACCGATCTGGGCCGGGGTTGCCTCCCCACCCATGATTTCATTCATGACCCCGACCATCTGTTCTTCGTCAAGATCCTTTCTTTCGATTACCCGGCTAATGGCTTCCCTGATCATTATTTCCCTCTTTTTACTAAAGTGTTGCTGTAAGAATTATCTCTGCCCGTAAGCGGTTTCGGCCGGAAGGTAATTTCCGTCGCTGGTTGCACAATTGAATCAATTCTACAGGCCACGCCGCATATAGTGTCTCACATTACCTTAACTACGTTTTTACATTCATAAAATACATTCTTTACAACGAGCAAAACAAAAGACCCTTTTGGAGGTGGTTGTTAAATTATAATCAAAATTTAATGCTTTTCAAATTTGCTGGAGATACAAGAAAGAGGCTGCTTCGCTATACTGGAGTATGCGAAGTAACCGATGACGCCGTAGATTCGGTGAATTTAAAAAGCACCTAGCGCAACAAATCAGTATAATTGAAATCAAGAAAATTTTTCAACAACTGCACCCCGTCAGGCGTCATGATGGATTCCGGATGGAACTGGACTCCCTCAATAGGCAGCTCCCTGTGGCGTAACCCCATGAGTTCCCCCTGGTCGGACTTAGCCGTAATTTCCAGGCACTCCGGCAGTGTTGCCGCGCTGACCACAAGAGAATGGTAGCGCATGGCTTCAAAAGGGTTCGGCAGATTTGTGAACACGCCTTTGCCGTCATGGCTGATAGGGCTGGTCTTGCCGTGCATAAGCCGTGAAGCGCGTATGGTATCGCCGCCAAAGGCCTCACCGATTGACTGGTGCCCCAGGCAGACTCCCAGGATCGGTATTTTGCCGGCAAAATAACGGATAGCCTCTATGGAGATCCCTGCCTTGGTCGGCGTGCAGGGCCCAGGTGAGATCAGAAGCCGGTCAGGCTTCAAGCCCTCGATAAATGAGATATCGACCGTATCATTTCTGAATACCCGGACTTCAGCACCCATGCCGCCGATGGTCTGCACGATATTATAGGTAAAGGAATCGTAGTTATCGATTATGACAATCATCCCTAAAGCCCTTTCTCCGCCAGTTCAACCGCACGCCGCAGTCCCCTGGCCTTGTTCAGTGTTTCCTCAAATTCTTTCACAGGCTCCGAATCCGCCACAATTCCGGCCCCGGCCTGTATCCACAGATCGTTATCCCGCATAATGATGGTGCGGATGGTAATGCAGAAATCCATGTTGCCGGAAAAACCGAAATAACCGACGGCGCCGGCATAGGGCCCGCGGCGTTCCGGTTCCAGTTCCTCGATTATCTCCATGGCCCTGATTTTCGGGGCCCCGCTCACCGTGCCTGCCGGGAAACAGGCGGACATGACATCAAACTGGTCCCTGTCATCAGCCAGCAGCCCGTGCACGCCGGAAACAATATGCATGACATGGCTGTAGCGCTCGATAACCAGAAGGTCGCGCACCTCCACGGAACCGGGTCGGGCCACACGGCCGGCATCATTTCGTCCCAGGTCAACGAGCATGAGATGCTCAGCTCTCTCCTTGGGGTCGGCCAGAAGCTCCTCTTCCAGTTCCCTGTCTTCAGACGCGGTTGCCCCGCGCTGCCGTGTGCCGGCAATGGGGCGCAGCTCTATTTCCCCGTTTTCAAGCCTGACCAGGATCTCGGGCGACGAACCTATCTGGATTATATTGCCGAGCTGCAGGTAAAAAAGATACGGGCTCGGGTTGATGTGCCGCAAGGCACGGTAGAGCGCAAATGGCGACAGCTCCGTTTTGCTGTGAAAACGCTGCGACAGGACAACCTGGATGATATCACCGGCCAGGATATATTCCTTGGCTGTTTCCACCATCTTTTTGAAACTTTCTTCGTCCATATTGGCTGTAAACAGGTGCCCATGGTCACCGGCAGGACTGTCTACAAAATCGTAGGGCATGGGCTGCTTCAGCTTTGCAGCAACGGCATCGATGCGGCGGCACGCAGCTTCGTACAGTTCGGCAAAATCGTCGCCTTCCCTGATCTCAACACAATTTACAATATGGAGCTTCTGCTTAAAGCTGTCATGGATGAGGACTGTTCTGGGCACCATAAAAGAGCTGTCAGGCAGGTCAAGGGGAGCATGTGTATCCGGCAAGTGTTCCATGAACCGTACCATATCATAGCCAAGATACCCGACCAGCCCTCCGAAGAAGCGGGGAAGTGACTCTGAAGGATGGGCCCGGAAAGAGGCGAGCAGGTTGCGCAGTTCCTGCAGCGGGTTGCCGGAGCGGACTTCAGACCTGTCTCCCCGGTTGATCTCCATGCGCTCGCGCGAACTGGTAAAGGTCAGCAGAGGATCAAAACCGATAAAGGAATACCTGCCCCACTTTTCCCCGCCCTCCAGGCTTTCAAACAGAAAGGCGTGGGAATCAAAGGCAGCAACCTTGGCAAAAATAGTCAGTGGCGTATCAAGATCAGCCACTATTTCCCGGTAGACCGGGACAAGTCCGGCTTCGCCAGCCAGGTTCCTGAATATTTCAAGGTCGGGTTTATGCATGGGCCCTTGCGTTTTGGGGTAAAGCGTTAACAATTACTCCTGTTGATACTAAACAAAAAAAGCCATGGGAATAAAAAAATCCCATGGCTCTTATTTTCCTGTCAGCACTTCTGTTCCCGGGGCGACACCTGAGTCGCATTCCATATCAGGCAGCAGACTCCTTGCTCTTGGCAAAATTGTTCACCTTCCTAGTGAGCCTTGACACCTTTCTGGCTGCGGTTTTCCTGTGAAATGCGTTTTTGGTGGCAGCACGTTCGATGATAGGCACGGCTGCAACCAGTGCTTCCTGGGCTTTTTCCACGGAATCTTCTACTTCGATGGCGGCCTCTATTCTCTTAATCACGGTTTTAACCCTTGTGCGGTTAATCCTGTTACGGTCACGGCGCAAGAGACTCTGCCGGTTTCTTTTCAGTGCGGATTTATGATTAGCCAACTCAAACTCCTCCTTAAGATATTACTTTCAACGGATACGGTTATAATTCAATTCTGCCTCGTGGAGGCAGCAGGTAATCCGGGTAAAAACGAAACAGACCTTATAGCCCAATATCGTGAATGTGTCAAGGGGTTAAAGATCAGGGGTCGAGGGGGCAAGGGGTGAGGCATTAAATGCAAAATTAAGAATGCAGAATGCAGAATGAGTTAAGGGAACACTAAAAAACGAATTGATGCTAGGAGTAGTCTTCTTGAGTCATAAACAGGCTATTTTAGCGACAAAACATGCAATTGAAATATACAACAATGAACGCTGGCATGAAACTCTCAATTATGACACCCCGAGCATGAGGCATGCAGCATAAAAATGTGTAAACTATTTTAGGACGTGACACTTGATGATTAACTGAAAATG
>PKTW01000177.1 GCA_002868955.1 Desulfobulbaceae bacterium | reverse complement strand
GTAAGACAAAGAAGTGTAAAGGTTTTTTGAGTACACACAATGTAATCATATGATTTTATTATCAGGTTTTAAACTCTGTGCCTTTGTGCCTCAGTGCCTTTGTGCATCATTATTGTAAGCGGCAGCAAACTAGCCCCTTCAAGGGGCAAATTAAAGCCGGGTCCTCAGGGCCCGGATTCTTTACTATTGGAGTTATTTATAAAAAAATACCACAATCGCTCAACTTAGGTAAAATCGCAAGTCATAATTTATTGAAAAAAGAATGCAAAATGATGCAAAATTCGCTCTGAATGGATATTAGTGTTGTGGTCACGAAAAGTTTTCAGGATGATTAATGTGCATTGAGTTGACCCAGGTCAAGGTTTTGCATGGCATTTTGCTTGTATAGTCCAAAGGAAATGCATGGGCGTCCTATTTGCCAGCAATACCCTATTTTAACAGCGGATGATTTTTTAAATATTTGATTTCAGCCAGCGGGAGGCGCATTATGGAACACTATACAAGGTGGGATGATTTCCTCGTGGCGGAACACGAGATGATAGAACGGGCCATGGCTGTTCTGAAGAGTAACCTGGAGAAGATCGATGAAGCGGTGAAAGCCCCTTTGCAGATGCAGCGGGCTATCGATTTTCTCCTGGAATTTGGAGACAAGATACACAATACCAAGGAAGAGAAATTTCTCTTTCCCCTCATGGGACAAAAGGGCCTTCCCGTGGAGGGCGGGCCCATAGGCGTGATGCTCATGGAGCATGATGCAGAGAGAAAACTCCTGCAGAAAATGATGGCTGAACTTCCCAGCCTTGTTGAGGCAACAACAACCGGCCGCCATAAATTTGCCGCCGGAGGGTTCGAGTACCTTAAAATACGGGCCGAGCATATCTGGAAGGAAAATGATGTGCTGTATGCAATGGGCCGCAAGGTTATAAACGAAGAGGAGAATTCCACTCTCCTGCATGATTTTAAAACCCTGGACCAGCAGACATACGGAGATACAGCCCGGCAGCATTATGAACAGATGCTTGCCGAGGTTGAAAAAGGCAGTGAAGCTAAAAAACGCCTCATTCGCAATCTGTCCTACGAACAGATCGATGCGATCCTGGAAACCCTGCCGTTTGAAGTGACTTTTGTTGATGCTGAAGATACCGTGGCCTATTTCAATAAACTGGATAAAACAAAGCTTTTCCCGCGTACCCGCTCGGTTATTGGCCGCAAGGTGGGAAAATGCCATCCTGAGAAAAGTGTGGAAATGGTGAACCAGATTGTGAGCGGATTCAAGGAGCGTACCATGGATCACGCCGAGTTCTGGATTGACTTCAGGGATGACAAGATTCTGATCCGTTATTACCCCGTATACAGTGAAGCCGGTGATTACATGGGGGTGCTTGAGGTGACGCAGGCGATCGGCGCCATTCAGAAGATAGAGGGGGAAAAACGGCTGATTTACTGATTCGGCAATTCAAGCAGAAGAGCGAAAGGGGGCAGAGGTGTTTGCCCCCTTTCCTTTCTTTGAACACAAAGCTTTTCTGGCGGCCTAAAGAATGTCAGTCTATTCTCCTTCAAATTCTGTAAGTGAAAAGACGTTGTACTTTTTGGCCTTGAGCTTTTTCTCACCGCCGACATCGGGCAAATTAACAATAAATGCCATCTCCACAACTTCTCCACCGATTTTCTCTATAAGGGCTGCGGCTGCGATGGCCGTACCGCCGGTGGCTAACAGGTCATCAACCAGGAGAATTCTTTCACCTTTTGCCAGCGAATCCCTATGTATTTCAATTTTGTCGCTGCCGTACTCCAGGTCATATACCTGTTCCTCGACATCGCTGGGAAGTTTGCCGGCTTTCCTGATAGGAACAAAGCCCTTGCCAAGGGTATATGATAAAGCGCCGCCGATTATGAAGCCGCGGGCTTCAATGCCGACTATGGTATCGAAATGCTGATCTTTTGTCATATAACGCTGGGTAAGACTGTCTATTACCAGGCGGAAACCGACCGGATCCTTTATGAGTGTGGTGATATCCCTGAACATAATCCCCTTTTTGGGGTAATCCGGTACTGTTCTGATACGTGATTTGATTGGCATGCCTTCCTCCGCTGCGATAAATTTTTAATCGTCAGTCTAAACAGACATCTTCATATTCTTTGATTTTTGGTATAACATGCAAAAAAAGATGCAGGACGCTATCGGCGTTTTTTCTCATGGTAGCCAGAATCATCTCCCATGTAACCGATTCTTCGCCCTCTCGCCAGCAATCGTAATCAGTGGACATGGCAGCAGAAGCATAATGAATTTTCATTTCCCGGGCAAGGTTCACTTCCGGCACGGTGCTCATATTAATGACATCGGCATTCCAGGCGCGGAACATATGGCTCTCTGCCCTGGTTGAAAAACGCGGCCCTTCTATGGTTATTACTGTCTTGTCCGAGTGGTGCGGAATAGCAAGTTTTTGCGCAGATTCAGCTAAAAGTTGGCGCAGGTTCGGGCAAAATGGCTCTGCCATGGGTGTATGAACAACAACATCCTCGTCAAAAAAAGTCTTTTCTCTTTTTTTGGTAAAGTCTATGAACTGTCCAGGGAAAACAAGGTGACCTGGCTCGATTTCCTCCTGCAGAGACCCGACCGCCGTTGCTGCCAGGATATGTGTACAGCCATATTCTTTCAAAGCCCAGATATTGGCCCTGAAGTTTACCTGGGATGGCCTGATCGTATGTTTCTTGCCGTGCCTGGCTAAAATGGCAATATCGACGCCTTCTATCTTCCCACAAGTCAAGACAGAGGAGGGCTTGCCATAAGGAGTCTCTATCCGAAGCTCAACAGGTTTATGTAAAATTTCCGGGTCATCCAGGCCTGAACCGCCAATAATCCCGATCTTAATCATTTTATCTCCTTCAATTATTGAGTTGGATCATGGAGCAGCGCGCATGAACTATTCTCTAACCATGCAAAAAGTATAAAAAATTAGCAAGTCGTTTTTCTGCCTCTTATTGCATTGAAAGCAGATATGTTCTCAGGTTGATCTTCTTGTTCTGCAGCCCCAGTTTTTTCCGCAGGTTGTTTCTGTGAAACTCCACCGCATTAATGGAAATATTGAGTATCCTGGCAGCTTCCTTATTCGCTCTTCCCTGGCGTACCAGGTCTGCAACCTGAATTTCCCGTGGGCTTAAGCCAAGGTAGCTTGATGAGAGATTGAGCGAAAAAGAAGAGGTGATCTTCTTGATATTCTCCTGGATGACCTTGATATATTCCTGCTGCGGAGTATGGGCAAGGTTTTCCTCCAGCAAATCGAGGTAAGGGTTTACCAGCCGGGAGAAATTATCCAGGACCTTGCTTTCCATCTCGGTTTTATTTTCATTAACCTGCTTCAGAAGCACCCGCAATGCGGTGTTTGTATTTTCAAGTTCTGCGGCATGCAACTCAGCCTGGACCTGGGCCTGATTCCTTTCGGTAATATCCAGGTTGGTACCGATGATTCCACCTATTGCCCCGTCTATATCGGAGAATAGAGACTTGAACACGAGAAGGTCATGTTCCTTGCCGTCAGGATAGGCAGCAGAAACCTCATATGAAATGGTCTCACCTGTTTTTAAAAGTTCCAGGTCCTGGTGCTGATGGATCCTGGCATGGTCTTTCGCCATGATTTCATTCCCGGTTTTACCGATAATATCTTCCCTGGTACAACCGAGTGATTTCGCAAAAGCCTTGTTGCAGCCAAGATAGTGTAATGTATTATCCAGAAAATAGACGGGTACTGGTATGGAGTCGATCAGGTTCTGCTGGAAGCGTACCTGGTTTATAAGGGCCAGGGTTCTTGCAGCTACGAGTTTTTCAAGGCTGTTGCGGTGTTCCTGCAGTTCCCTTTCATTTACCTTCATTTCAAGACAACGCTTTGCAAGGCAGCGCACCTCGATGAGGCTTAAAGGCTTGCGCAGGAAAAAGTTTACTCCGAGTTCATAGCTTCTCTGCACTTCATTATCATCACCGTGGCCGGTTATGACTACTACGTGATAGGGATCGTAGTGCTTGATATGTATCTTTTCCAGAAAGCCAAAACCATCAAGGCCCGGCATACGAAGGTCAAGAAATATCAGGTCAGGTTTATCTCTTTCCAGATGTGCTAAGCCTTCCAGGCCATTATTGGCAAAGGCAATATCGTAATTTTCGTATTTCAGAATTTTCTGCATAGCCTTTTGCAGGGCGGGCTCATCGTCAATAATAAGAATTTTGGGAACAGCCATGGATGCCTCCGGTGAGTTGAGGGTTTTCTTTTAAACAAGAACGCTCGTGGAATTCCCAATTACCATACACTACTTTATGCAGGATATAAAAACAGAATACAAATAGCAAAATACTAGCAAGAAACTAGCAATATGAATAACAATGATATTATTTTGCTGGGAACTGGTGGGGGATAAAAAATGAGGGCCATCTTCTTAGCAGCACTAATACTCTGCCCGTGCTGTCAATCGGATGGCCCTCTGGGCTTGGGCGTTGTGTGTCGCCGAAAATTCCTACAGTTCAAAATAGGGGTCCGGCTCCAGAGGAGGGAATGTGATGCCCCGTCAACCTGGGAGGGCTGCTGGAAAAGGGGCACACACTGGGCAGAGATTTTTTTATTGTCATTGCTTATTAATTCACGGAACAGGAACCGTCCTTGACCTGGATGGTTCTTGCTGTATGTTTGCATGCTTCAGGGTTATGGGTGACCATGATAATGGTCTGGCCTTCAGCGTTCAGTTCTTTCAGTAAATTCATAATCTCATCAGCGGTTGTCGAGTCCAGGTTGCCGGTAGGTTCATCAGCCAGAAGGATCGGCGGTTTATTGACAATTGCCCTGGCTATGGCAACCCTTTCCTGCTCCCCGCCGGAAAGCTTGTCCGGCAGCCGGTCGGCCTTGTTCGCCAGGCCTACCCTGGCAAGAACATCGCGTGCCATCTTGTCCTGTTCCTTGGCTTTTCTCCCGGTAATGGACATGGGGAGCTTCACGTTTTCCAGCACCGTGAGGTAAGGGATCAGCTGGAATGATTGAAATATGACTCCTATGTATTCACTGCGCAGGTCAGCACGCTGTTCACTGGAGAGTTCATAAATATCAAGGGAATCAAGCAGGATCCTGCCGCGGCTCGGGTGATTGAGACCGCCAAGAATGGAAAGCAGGGTGGATTTTCCCGAGCCTGACTGCCCCATGATGGAGACAAACTCTCCATCATCAATGAAAAAATTCATCTGCTTGATAGCCTGCACGGTAGTCTCCCCTTCCTGGTAATCCTTGCCAATATCCTGTATTTCTATGAGATGCTGTGCGTTTGGTTCAACAACAGACTTATGCATGGTATTATCTTTCATGGTGCAATCCTATTCAGTTAATAAACTTTCAATGTTTTGTTTATCTGTCACAGGGCCCGCAAAGCTTCACTCGGGTCAAGCGTGCTTGCTTTCTGGGCCGGGTAGAGGCTGGCAATAAGGCTGAGCGCAACAGACAGCAGAAGCGCGACGCCACCGAGGCTGTAGTTGAGTCCTGCAAAAGTGCCGTTTTTCACGACCAGCGGCATGGCAGCCCAGGCAATACCGTTGCCGCCGATATATCCAAGGAGGCCGCCGATAAGTCCGACCACCATGGCTTCGAGCAGAATGATCTGCATGACATGACCCCGACGGAAACCAATGGCGCGGAATATGCCGATCTCGCGGGTCCGTTCGTTAACTGAGCCCATCATGGTCACAAAAACCAGGAGCGAGCCGATGAAAATAACCAGTATGGCAATGCCATAGCTGAAAGTTTTAAACATTTCAATGGACTGCATTTTTGACATGACTGCCTGGCGCAGGGCTGTCACCTTGGCTTCGGGGAATTTTTCACTTATCTGCAGCACCAGTTCAGTAATAGGACAGTCCCGGCAGAAGGCGGCAATTTCTACCATGGAAACCTTGCCCTCTTTGCCCAGTATTTTCTGAAAGGCATGCAGGTCACCGATAATAATACCGTCCTCTGAGGCGCCGGTTGGCTTTAAGATCGAAGCGATGACAAAATCACTGTCACCTATTGTCAGACTGTCACCAACTGCCAGCTTGAATGTCGCTGCAGTCTGGGAGCCGATAAGCAGTTCATTCGCAGCGGCAGGAGGTGTTCCCTCAAACTGCCACCAGTTTTTCAACTGCAGCTCTGTAGCAAAATCCACCCCCATGAGCAGAACATCCAATTCCTTAACCGTTGCAGCACCGAGGACCTTTGGCGCCACAAGACCCAGGTTCTGTTTATTTTCAATGGTCCTGATCGAGGGGATTCTCTCCTCGGCAAATTCAACTGTCTGGTAGTTGACGCCGCCCATGGTGATACCGCCATAGGAAAGGGTCAGGTTCTCGCTCCTGGGGACCATGACAATATTGGCTCCGAACTGGTCAAGCCGATCCTCAATGTCGCGGCTCATGGATTCGGTGATCGACAGCAGGGTGACGATGGTGGCAATGCCTATAAAGAGACCCAGGACAAGAAAGATCATCTTGCCTTTGCGGCGCTTTAAATTGTTGAATGAAATATTATGCAGTTTCACTGGAGTATCCTTAAAATTTTGCTTCTTTTTCAAGAATTTTTTTACGGTGGGCGTGACCGACCTGGTTGAGCAGAACAGTTTCTATGTCTCGCTGTTTGAAAAGTGCGTTAATATCAGGCGTGCCGGTTACTGATTTGTCAAAGGTAATGACGATCCGTGAGCTGTTGGTATCCGTTTCAATACTTTTGACACCGGCCAGTTCCTGGATGGCGCTGATTACTTCCGGCGGCCAGGGTGAGCCATCCTGGAGTTTGTAAATGGCATCATCAAGGTGCCTGGTATTTAAATAGGCAATTGATTTTGGAACTACCACGATGCCCAGCCCCAGGACAATTACCAGAGAGACAATGGAGGCCAGGGTGGCGAAGCTGACGCCCCGTTTTTTCACCCCCAGCACCTTTTCGCGTTTTTCCCTGTATTTTTCAAAATTGTAGGACATGGTGTCTGATCCTCATAAAATAAATGGTGGCTATTCCAGCCTGGTTATTATGACTGGCGGTATTTCATGTACCAGCTGTTCATATTGATGTCTCGCATTTGGATAACCAGTTTTTCACCTACTACAGTCCTGTCCAAAGGAGCAGGGTTGCAACCGCCTTT
>PKTW01000124.1 GCA_002868955.1 Desulfobulbaceae bacterium | reverse complement strand
GGCGGATCCTTGATACAAGTATAGCCGCCCAGTACCGCATTGAGATAGGGAATCGCCTCGCCGATGTTTTCGTTGAGTCGGGCGATGCAGTGCACCGTCTGTGCCTCCGGCCTGCATTCGGCCCTGGTTATTTCCTTTGTCCATCCATTAAGAAGCATTAGGGTTCACAGCTGACATGGCAGACTCCTGTGGGTGTCTTTTGGGCAAACGGAAAGTATTTTTTCTTAAACCAGAAGGCGACAGTGACTAGGGAAATCAGCACCGGCACTTCAACAAGAGGCCCGATAACCGCGGCAAAAGCCTGGCCGGAATCAATGCCGAACACGGCAATGGCAACCGCAATGGCCAGTTCAAAGTTATTGGAGGCAGCGGTAAAACTTAACGTCGTGGCCTGCTCATAGGTGGCGCCGACTTTATGGGACATATAAAAAGACACAAGGAACATGACCAGGAAGTAGATAATCAAGGGGATGGCAATCCTGATGACATCAAGAGGCAATTGGACAATGTATTCGCCTTTCAGGGAAAACATGACGAGGATGGTGAACAAAAGAAAGACAAGGGTCAATGGGCTGAGTTTGGGAAGCAACTTGGTTTGGTACCATTCTTCCCCTTTTGTTTTAAGCCCGATTAACCTGGTAAGCATGCCGGCGATAAAGGGAATGCCAAGATAGATAAAAACGCTTTCCGCTATCTGGCCCATGGAGATATCGACCACCGCACCTTCAAGGCCTATCCAGCCGGGCACGATTGTAATGAAAATCCAGGCGTACAATGAAAAGAAAAGCACCTGAAATATTGAATTAAAAGCAACCAACCCGGCACAATACTCGGTATCGCCTTCAGCCAGGTCGTTCCATACTATCACCATGGCAATACATCGGGCCAGGCCGATGAGGATGAGGCCGACCATGTATTCATGATAACCGGACAGAAATGTCACGGCCAGTCCGAACATCAGAATTGGGCCAATGATCCAGTTCTGAATGAGAGAAAGAGTAAGAATTTTGACATTCCTGAAAACCTCATGCAGCTTCTCGTAGCGCACCTTGGCCAGCGGTGGGTACATCATGAGGATAAGGCCGACGGCAATGGGAATGTTGGTTGTCCCTACCTGGAAGGTATTGATGATGTCTCGGATGCCAGGATAAAGCCAGCCGCCCATGACTCCAACAAACATGGCCAGGAAAATCCATAATGTTAAAAAGCGGTCAAGAAATGAGAGCTTTTTTTGTGTGCCAGTCATGATGATCTCCCGCAGATTTCAGTAAACTCTTAGGCGCAGCTTTTCTTATTTTTTATTGTAAAATACTCCTTCAACCGGCGCTGGTCTTCCGCAGTCTGGTCAAGTTCAAATAACATTGCTCCCAACAGATCGAATATGGTTGCAGCATGTTCTATCCTTTCCCTGTTTACCTTGTAATACATCCAGATCCCCTGGCGTCTGTCATCTACAAGTCCTGCGTTGCGCAGATAAGAAAGATGCCTTGAAATAGTTGATTGCGGCATTTCGAGTGCCGCCATGATATCACATACACAGAGTTCTTGGTCATTCACCAGAAGAGCCATGATCCTCAGCCTGGTTTCATCGCCTAAAGCCTTAAATATTTGCGCTGTCGCTTTCATGCATACCATTATATCCGCATAAGCAGATATATCAATGATAAATATGTTCCACCGTTGGTTTTGGCTCTATTCGTTACTATATTTTAATAAAAGGTTATGAACATTATGAGAAAATCGTTTTTCCTGTTTTTAATACTAACGGCAATCCACTTTGTGCCTGTTGTCTCTTGTGGTGCGCCAGAAGTACAAAGTGCCAGGGATACCGGGGACCAGGAACAGTTGCATCAATACTCGAAAAAAGAAATTTCACTTCTGCGCTCTCTCTGGGTAGGTTCTCTGCCATCATTACCAAAAGATCCATCAAATAATTTTGCGGATAATCCTCTGGCTGTTCAATTAGGCAAGAAGCTTTTTTCAGATACCCGTTTCAGTGCAAACAGTAAAATATCCTGCGCGACCTGCCACAAAGCCGAGATAGCTTTCTCGGACAACAAACCACTTGCAGAAGGCATAGGAACCTCGACTCGGAGGAATATGCCAATCATAGGCCCGGCTTATTTCAAGTGGTTTTTCTGGGATGGCAGGGCCGATAGTTTATGGTCACAGGCCTTGGGACCGTTTGAAAATCCCGTCGAGCATGGCATCACGAGATGTAAGGTCGTATTACTGGTAATAGACCACTACCGCCAGGAGTATGAGGAGATTTTCGGGCCTTTACCTGACTTGTCTCTACAAAATTGTCCAGAGAAAGCCTCGCCTCTTCTTGATGACCCAGTTTCCCAAAAATTGTGGGATGATATGAAGCCAGAAGATAGGGAATCAGTCAATCGTATCTTTTCCAACATTGGAAAGGCAATAGCTGCCTTTGAAAGGTTAATACTGCCAACTCCCTCACGCTTTGATCAATACGTTGAAGGCTTACTCCAAGGAGATCCTGAAAAAATAAAGAACATTCTAAGTCCAGAGGAAATTGAAGGTATGCGTCTGTTTATCGGCACGGGGAATTGTACCAAATGTCATAGTGGTCCTTTATTCGCAGACG
The DNA here is from genome assembly GCA_002868955.1 of Desulfobulbaceae bacterium. Classification (GTDB taxonomy): domain Bacteria; phylum Desulfobacterota; class Desulfobulbia; order Desulfobulbales; family BM004; genus BM004. The sequence goes on along the minus strand of PKTW01000124.1, from coordinate 4,560 downwards.
ATAACTTTCACAACCTTCAGATTCCCAAGAGGAGAGAAATCCCATATGATAGAGGCAGAGCAGATGGCATTGAAAAAATCCTTGCTGATGAATTTAACTGCTATGGGAAGTATAGCGATGCTAAATCGGAGGAATGTGTTGCCTTAAACACAATGGATTCAGACACAGAAAAATATCGCGGTGCATTCAAGACCCCTATACTGAGAAATGTTGCTGAGAGGGCGCCATACATGCATGCTGGACAATTCAAAACTATTGCCAAGGTCATGGCTTTTTACCAATATCCTTTTGATTTTAACCTGATGTCTGAGTTCGGGCACTCCACTCTTTCTGACAAAGAGTTGGAACATATTGAGGCATTTCTGCAGACACTGAGCAGCCCTTTAAGTTCTCCATAATAGTCTTTACAGGAAAGGTATAACGATAAAGTAACAGCCAAGCCCAACAATAACGACACCTGCGGATTTCCTCATAATCAGCAGCCCTTTCTGCCACGCGAGGTTATGGATAACCTCCATAACACGGGCACTGAAAATGCCGGCAGCTACCAGAGGAAGACAATGGCCGGCTCCAAAAAGCACCAGCATAAAAAAGCCATAGACTATTGCATCCTGGAGCGTAATGATACCTAGAATGGGTGCAATAAAGCCGAAGGTACAAACACCGGAAAGAAAACCATAGGCCAGCCCGAGAAGAAAAGAACCGGGAAGCCCTTTTACCTGAAACCGCTGCATGACTCCACCTGTCGTTGAGCAGACTGCAGGCCGCAAGAAAGTGTACCCCACCCAAACAAGCAACAGGCCGACACCAATCTGCCAGTAAGGGCCGATGTCGCCAAGCATCCTGCCTAGCAGTGCACATACAGTGCCAATAATTACAATTGACAAGAATAGCCCTGTAGCAAAAAGAACGGCATAACCTGCTGCAATTCTGGGGGGCATTATCCTGTGCTGGCCGGCCACATAGGCAATCAGCAACGGAATGGAGGCCATGTGGCAGGGGCTTAAGAGGACACTGACCATGCCCCACAGGAATGCTGCCGGCATAGCTAAGGCAGGTCCGGCTCGCAGCCAGTTGGTCACGCCTATAAGTATCTCGTCCAAAACAGTTTATTCCGCTATGAGAGCATCAAGTTTTTCCTTGATCGAATCCTTGTCGAAAAAACCGATATGACGATAGACCTCTTGCCCCTGTTTGTTGTAGAAAATCTGGGTTGGTATGGTAACCACCCTAAATGCCTTCGACATGTCTCGGTTCTCCCATACATCTATAAAAATGACCGCGGCCCGCCCCTTGTATTCTTTTTCCAGCTCCTCCAGAATAGGTGCCATTAACTTGCACGGGATACAGGTCTTTGCCCCAAGATCAACCATGGTCACGGTATTTTTTGCCGGAATATCGGGCACGATTTCCGTAGTTCCTGTCTTCCCCGTTCCTGGAATTGCGACGGAAAAAAGCATTAAAACCAGCAACAATGCTAAACTTTTCATATGAGTTCCTCACGCAGCCACTCTTCAACCCGAGCTCGGGACGGCAGACGGCCGGCGCATTTCAATCTATTGTTGATTACCAGAGCGGGCGTCTGCATGACCCCGAAACGGCCGATCTCGTCCAGGTCGTGCACCTGGAAAACATCGGCGGCAATGCCAAAGTCGCTCATGATCTCGATGACCAGTTTCTGTAGACTGTTGCAGGAAACGCAACCGGGTCCAAGAATACGTATGACAAGGTCCCCGCTTTGCTTTCCGCCGGTACCGCGTAAAAGTTCAATCTCATCGGCAATAGCCTGAAGATAGGTCTCCGTAGCGCCAGTCGGAATATAGTTGCGTGCGGAGATATCCTCAAGTATCCGTCTTGCCGCCTCTTCACTGCTCAAAGACAGATTCCGGCCAATACGGTTTAAAGCAATGTCAAGGCCGACCAGGCCTATACTTATCCTGCCAACCTTAAGCGTACGCGGCAGCGGACCATCCATCATTTGAGCCACTCAAGTACTTCTTTTCTGGTTGGCACCTTACCAACACACTTAATCTGACCGTCAATGACCACAGCAGGGGTTGAGAAAACCCCCAGCTTGGCAATTTCAGCAAAATCTTCAACCTTTGTCACTGTTGCCTGGAATCCTGTTTCATTCACCGTTTTACTGACCAACCGTTCAGCTTCCGTGCATTTAGAGCAGCCGGGGCCGCATATCTTGATTTCCATGATTCGTCTCCATAATTTTTGTTCAGATGCTAAATAACAAGGTTGAATAGATAGCCAACCAGCAGAATGCCGCTGCCCACCACACCAATAAATACCCCAATAAGCCTTGGTTTAAGTACTTTTCTCAGGATGATCATCTCAGGCAAGGATAGGGCAATGACGCTCATCATAAAGGCCAGCACCGTGCCCAATGCCGCTCCCTTTTCCAGTAATGCATGGATCACCGGTACAATGCCGGCGGCATTGGAGTACATGGGAATACCGATAAAAACGGCAGTCGGAACGGACCACCAGGCGTCTTTGCCCATAATCGATGCCATAAATCCCTCCGGCACATAGCCATGAATCACGGCGCCTACTGCGATTCCCGCAACAACATAAATCCAGACCTTACCGACGATATCCTTTACCGCTTGCCAACCATGCATAAAACGATCATTCCAGGACAAGGTATCTCCCGGAACATCATCAGCATTAGTCCGTATTTCAAGGACCCAATCCTCTATATGGTTTTCCAATCCGAGCCGTCCAATGATCCATCCTGCGACAATGGCAACCAGCAAACCGGTGACAAGATAAAGAACAGCCACTTTCCAACCCAGCAGTCCGTATAGGAGTACCAGGGCTATTTCATTGACCATTGGTGCGGCGATCAGGAATGAAAAAGTCACGCCCAACGGCACACCGGCGGTGACAAAACCTATAAAGAGCGGGACTGCCGAGCAAGAACAGAAAGGCGTCACAATACCTAGGTGGGCGGCCAGCACGTTGCCTACCGATTCCCGTTTTTCTGCCAGTATTTTTCGTGTTCTTTCAGGGGTAAAAAAGGAGCGGATGACACCAACGCCATAAACAACCAGGGTGAGCAGCATGAGGACCTTGGGAGTATCATAGACAAAAAACTGGATAGATCCTCCAAGATGGCTGCCCTTTTCAAAATCAAGCACCGAGTATGTGAAAAAATGAGAGAAGGGTAGAAGCTGCTTGTAAATGACAAACCAGGATATGAGTATGGCCCCAGCTAACAAAAACTTACGCCATCGGGGTGCTGATTCTGTAGATGTTTTTTCCTTTATGTTGTCAGCACAGCATGAAGGAGGGGCATTTTCACTTGGTTCCATTACTATCTCCTTAACCACACCGTCCGGTTAATTCGCAACGGTCCAATGTGCGGGCCAGCAGTGCCGTATTTTTTATTTCCCGGTCATCATCCAGCCAGTCTCCTAATATTTCAAGCATATGTTTGGCATATGAAGTTTCCGGTTTTTTGGGCAGGCTGTAATTTACCCACATGCCGTCCTTGCGGCTTTCAACCAGACCGGCCTCCTCAAGAATTTTCAAATGCTTTGACACTGATGGCTGGGCCATTTTCAGGGCCGCCTGCATCTCGCATACGCACATTTCCTTTAGCGCAAGCATTTTTACGATCTTGGTCCGATTGCCATCTGACAATGCCTTCATTACCTTTAAATATTCCTTCAGCAAAACAATGCCTCCATAATTTATGCCGTAAAGCTATATTCCAATATGGCTATATAACAGCAGGTTGAATCTCCTGTCAAGCAAAATGCTGCCATTTTTATCTGATGTGCATTTTCTTTAACAGATAATGCGATATCTATTAATTATGAAAATGAGGCAGGAAATTGATGGTGGAAAATAGGCGTTGCTGCACTTGTTTATGCTAATAAAAAGTTAAGATATCTTGCCACAATATTGAATCTAAAATGAAAAATTACCAGTTAAGATGTGCACTGGCAATGTTAATTTCCTTGGATGGCCTGCTACCCTTTGTTCATAGCAGACAGTGTTAAGTATAATTTGATACCTCATGACATCAGGAATTAATTCTCCACGCTTAGCCTTATTTTTTAACTGGTTTTCTATTACTTCGTCCCCTTTTCTCCAGTTCATAATTTATGGAGATTTTTAACGATTCTACACTACAGGCATTCAGGGTGTGTTTGAAATGAGAGGTTGATACTATTTCAGTGGCTTTATACATCCACCCAGGGGTTTCAGTTATCATAAATCCTTTGTATTCTTCAGGTTCCATAATACTACTCCGATAATATCTAGAATAACAAATCCCACACCACCTGTTATGGGTGAGTGAGCATATAGCTTTTCCCAATACAAATATTATTGTTTTTGCGTTACTATTTTACAATATAAGCACAGTTGCAGTTTTATCTACAGTAATATTTATCTTGTAACGGATTATGCCACAATGTGGTAGTTATGGGGAGTGACAATAAAGTCAAGATTTCTTGCCAACATCTTCAGTTTTGTCATACAAAATATGACTCAACATGTACACTGAACACCTTGACACTTTAGGAATGATTCATGAGT
>PKTW01000045.1 GCA_002868955.1 Desulfobulbaceae bacterium | reverse complement strand
AATGGGAAGTTCCTTTTCAAGAAGAAGCCGCAGGACAAGCCCGCAGATGGTATAGGTTTTGCCCGTACCTGCACTTGCATCAATAAGATTAAAGCCCTCAAGAGGGCTTCGGGCGAGGTTGAAGATGTTTGGCCGCATCGGCTGGCAGATGTTTTGTGGCATGGCAATAGCATGTGCAGAATTTAACTGACCGTGGTGTACGTTATACGCCAGGAGATAGAGGTGGTGCAAGCTCAAAACAGAAACAGCTATAAAGAACAAAAAAACGGCTCTTCAAATAAAGAGCCGTTTTGGGGAATTTGTTATGATAAAGACGCAGGTGGAAGGTTAGTCAACATTGATGGTAATCTGCTTGGGTCTTTTTTCCTCTGGTTTGGGGATCTCGACCCGGAGAATTCCTTCATTGAAGTTTGCAGTAATTTTTCCGGGATCCACTGCTGACGGAAGCGTAAAAGCCCTCTCAAATGTTCCAAAGCAACGTTCCATGCGATAATAATTTTCCTTCTTTGTCTCTTCCTCGGGTCTGCGTTCCCCTTTAAGGGTAAGAATATTTTCCTTTACATCGAGCGTAATGCTATCCTTGGTGACCCCGGGCAGTTCTGCATTGATAATGATTGCCTTTTCTGAATCATAAATATCTACGATTGGCCTCCAGTCGCATTTGCTTACCTCGTCATCATAATCTTTGGATCTGTTGACCGCCTCGTCGAAAACGCGGTTGATGCGGTCCTGAAGAGTAGTCATATTCCTGAATGGATCCCAACGTACGATTGTCATGGCGAAACCTCCTTCTATGTACTTGTTAATACGGATAAAGTTTATAAAATAAGCCTTATGTAACTCAAAAAATAAGCATTGATCATTTTGTGTCAAGAGTGGGCAGAAATACCTGAATGCCAAGTCAATTTTGACTCTTTTTTCTATTTGAGCTAAAATGATAGGTTGCTGTAAAAATTGAAGTGATTATAAGAATACCATGTGGTCGAGTAATGTATCAGACAAAATACTAAAATTTTCTTGATACTAAAAATCTCAAGCGGTACGCTCGGCTGACAAAGATGTATAGGAGCGGATCGTCGTCATGATAAATAGATCAACCTGGATAAATGCTATATGAAAATTTTCAAGAATAAAATCCTTTTTGCAATCACTTGCTGTTTTGTCAGTGCCCTGCCTGCTTCTATCTATGGCCAGACAGGTTCCCTGTCTGCAGAAACTTCATATACAGTTCTGGCACCCACAAAAGAGCAAAAAGAAATTAACGATAATATCGTGGATCATCTCAAGAACCGCCATTATCTGAAAGTCCGCCTTGATGATCAGATGTCAGCCAAAATATTGAACCGCTTCCTTGATCAGCTGGATCCGAGCCACAGTTACTTCTATGATAACGATATAAAGGAATTTGAGTCAAAATATCGGTTTGCGCTCGATGATGCCCTGAAGAAGGGCAATCTGGGTCCCGCATTTGAGATTTTTAACAGATATCAGCAGCGGATTATTGAGCGTCTGACTTATATGATTGATCAGCTGGAGCAAGGCCTTGACGGTATGGACTTCGATATTGAAGAAACTTTACAAATTGACCGAGAAGACCTGCCATGGCCGAAATCAGAAGCAGCAATGAAGGAATTGTGGCGCAAACGTTTGAAAAGTAATGCGCTGGGCCTTAAGCTTGCTGACAAGTCGCTTGAGGAAATCCAGGAAACACTGCTGAAACGGTACCAGAATCAGCTGAATCGCGTCGAGCAGAACAGCAGTGACGATGCATTTGAATTTTATATAAATGCGTTGGCACTTTCAACAGATCCCCATACCCAGTATTTTTCGCCGCACCGGACCGAGAACTTTAACATCAATATGAGTTTGTCGCTGGAGGGCATTGGTGCAGTCCTGCAAAGTGAAGACGAATATACAAAAATTGTACGTTTAATACCCGGAGGCCCAGCAGAGCGCTCAAAATTGCTGCAAGCTGCTGATCGCATCGTTGGTGTTGCCCAGGGAGCTGATGGAGAGATGCTGGACATCGTCGGTTGGCGTCTTGACGAGGTGGTAAATAAAATTAGAGGCCCAAAAGGGACTCTTGTGCGTCTTGAAATCATCCCTGCAGATGCGGCAGATTCTCATCAGACGAAAGGTGTCAGTATTATACGTGACAAGGTTAAATTAGAGGAACAGGCCGCCAAGAAACAGATCATTGAGGTGAAGCGGCAGACAAAAACCTATAAAATAGGGATAATTGATATTCCCACATTCTATGCAGACTTTAAGGGCATGAATGCCGGGAATCCAGATTATAAGAGCACCACAAAGGATGTGCAGAATCTGCTTTTAGAATTGCAAGAAGCAGGGATTGCGGGACTGATCGTTGATCTGCGTGATAATGGCGGAGGCTCATTACAGGAGGCCAACAGCCTGACCGGGCTTTTTATTGGCCTGGGGCCAACCGTCCAGGTTCGGAATGCCAGTGGAAGAATAGATGTAATAAGAGACCATGATCCGAAATTAGTCTACTCAGGGCCACTGGTAGTTTTAGTAAACAGGATGAGCGCTTCCGCTTCGGAGATTTTTGCCGGAGCCATTCAGGATTACAACCGGGGGGTTGTAATTGGCGAAGAAACATTTGGTAAAGGTACGGTGCAATCTTTGCTGCCGCTACCAAAGGGACAACTGAAGGCAACCACGGCAAAATATTACCGTGTTTCCGGCAAGAGTACACAAAATAAGGGTGTTGTGCCAGATCTCTACTATCCGAGCCTCTACAGTTTACATGATATCGGAGAAAGCTCCCTGCCTGACGCATTACCCTGGGACAAGATAAACTCCATTCCCTACCAGACATACTATAAAATGGAAGAGGTTATTCCATTGCTTCAGGATCTGCATGCGGCCCGTAACAGTACCAGTCAGGATTACAAATATGTTCTGGAGAGGCGTGAGCGCAATGAAATGATGCGCAATAAAAAGGAGATCTCACTATCGGAGAAGACAAGGAAGAAGGAGCAGGAGGAGGCGGATAAATGGCGCTTGGAATCGGAAAACACTCTGCGTTTGAGTAAGGGCGAGCCGCCCCTGGATAAAGTTGCAGATTTAAAGGAGGATGATGCCATGGATCTGCACAATGCTACTGTAGACGTTAAAGACCCGGTTGTAATTGAGGCCGGGGAAACAATGGTCGATTTTATAGAGTTGCTTGAAAAGAAAACTGCTTCCCGCTAAGACAATATTGAAAACAGACGGAAATGCTTTCTGTTTAACTGAATGGCACCCTGTATTTTGGAAAAGATTTCGTATGGCAACTTAATATTCCTGGAGGGGAAATGGGTGGTGAAATGATTGTAAAGAAAGAGTATTCGCTTGTCGGTATTTTATGTATGGCAGTCCTCGGAGTTTTCAGCTTGACTGTTTTCACCCATGAGGCGAAAGCGCAACGGGTTTCTCTCGAAGTGACAGACTGCGTCAAGTGTCATCAGGATGCCCCGGCAACAATAGCCAGCAACGGCGGCAAGCACCAGACTGCGGTAACCTGCCTGGATTGCCACGCGGAACACCCTCCTTGGGGAGAGAACGTCATTCCCCAGTGCTCCATGTGCCATGAAGGAACGTCCCATTTTGCATTGGAAAACTGTTTGAGCTGCCACTCAAACCCGCATGAACCCTTGGCCTTAAACCTTGCCGGTGATATAAAAGAGCCGTGTCTTACCTGCCATGAGGGCCCGGGGCAGGATTTTGTCGACTACAAGAGCGCTCATGCTGAACAATCCTGCACTTTCTGTCACAACTTGCATGGCCGGATCCCTGACTGTTCTGAATGTCATGAACCCCATGCCGCAGACCAGGTGACCAGTGATTGTCTTGGTTGCCATCCGGCGCATCATCCTCTGCAGATCAATTATGCCATGACCACACCAAGAGCTGCCTGTGTGGTTTGCCATGAAGAAGTTGGGGCGCAGCTGGAACAAACAGTGACCAAGCACCAGACATTTACCTGTGCCTTCTGCCACCGTGGACAGCACCCGAATGTTCCCCAATGCCAGACCTGCCACGGTGAACCCCACTCACCGGTTATGCACGAGAAAATGCCCAACTGCTTTGACTGTCATATGGATGCGCATTTTTTGGTCAAGTAAATTTGTCGCCTATAAAAAGCAGGAGAGCACCGGTTTCGGCTTTCTCCTGCTTTTTTATTTCATGATTTTCTGTCAATCTGCTGCTGCAGAAACACTTGATGGCAGCATTTACACTTTTGCTGTGCAGCCCTTCACAATGGAAGAGTGTGCCAGCTGCCATTCGACACATTACAACTTAAGAGTCATAACTCATCCAGAAAGATTATTGCTTCTGCAGGGCTTTGTCCATTTCCTCCAGCCTGTCATCACCGATGTTTTCGGTGGCACGGGCCTTATCTATGGGGGTGCGGATTTTTTTTACTGCGGTATCGGCGGCCTCATCGGTTATCTTCTCTATTCTGCCCTTCTCATCGGATTGCTGCTCATCGTTTTTTGAACACCCAGATGGCAGAACCAGCAGAAAACTGACAAATGCAGCACCGAGAATATGCTTAAAAGGTCTTTTGCTCATACTATTTCCTTATCATTATTTTTTTTGTAGCCATACCGTTCACACCCTAACAATAGTGTAATAATTGTTTACTGCACGCTTGTCTGAATGGCTGTTACCTCCTGGGGCAACTTGTCAGCATAGCGGTAGAGTTCCATAAAACGGCTGACCTCTGGTAACTCCCGGTCTTTTTCCAGGTCCTTGACAAAGGGATAGGATACTGCGGTAAAAAGAAGCCTTGCAGTCACTGTATATGGACCTTTGTGTCCGGATGTATTTATGCTGTAGGTAACCTGGTCTGCCCCTCCTAGAAAATTTTCATCTGAAACTGCCTTGCCAAAGACACCGATTTCAGGGGGAACGGCAGATTTGTTAAAACCCTTTGGCAGCAGCCTGTTATCCTTGGCAAATTTTGCAGCGCGCAGAAGTGTATAGGTTACTTCATTATCCGTGTTGAGCATAACCCCCTCATAGATCTGGACCTGGTCCGGTTCTGTGATCGTGTCATAATGCGGCTCAAAGCTCATGATATCATAATCAGCATCATTGCCCACGATCCGTCCATCAGCCAGGGGGGTGCCCGATTCAAAAACGACCTGGCCATCGGCATCTGTGACTGTGAGGTGGATCCATGTGCGCCTGGTTGGAATACCGGTCGGAAATTTATGCCCCGCTATATTATTCACCTGCAATACTGCTGACAGTTCATTATGACTGTGTTGCAGCCCTGCCATAGACAATTGGGCCGTTGCCCGCTGCAGTTGGCGCATGGTCCGCTCTTTTGTATCCTCAAACTTTTCAGTTGAGGCAGCAAGGCCGAGACTGGCGATGTTCTCCTGCAGGATATTAAGCATGAACACATTGCCGCCGACAAAATGATGTTGGGAAAAATGATCTTTAGGCTCTGCTTTTGGCGGGGTCCAGCGGGCAATATATACTCCACCCCCCTCGGAATGAGGCATATGGCATTCCTGACAGATCATCCCCTTCCCCGGATTTTCGCCAATGTCATAGCGTTGTCCAAAATCCACACCGTAATCACTGTGCTTCCATTCAAGATAGGCCACCTGTTCTGGAAATTCTCCTGCCACAGTCCCCTGTGCATCCACAAAAGGTGTAAACAGTGTGTGGCAGGTGGCGCAAAGGGCCGAATCATTTGTGTGTGAGCCGTATTCAGGTGTATAGCCGACACCCTTCTGCATCACCTCCTGCAGTGGCTTTTCATAGGGTCCAAAAATTTCACGCTCCACTCCTTTTTTGCTGGTATCAATAACAAATTTGCCGCTGAAGCCTTTTGTCTGGCCCAGGTGCTCATCCCGTATCTGGTGGCAGAGAGAACAGGAAACCCCGTCCATGGCCGCTGCATGAAGATCATTCCTGGGGCTTAAAAATCCTGCACCCAGTAGCAGTTGTTCTTCTCCTTCTTTATACGCCTGGGTCCAGGCCATCGGCACGTGGCAGGTGGCACATTTTTCCTCTATCACCTTTTGGAGGGCAGGATTACGCTTGACCTCGGAGCTGACTTTTGCCTGCCACAGCGGATCCTTGGCTGCGTTGGCCATCATGGTCGAGCGCCAGTGCCCTGAAATGGACATATCCGTACCTCTTTTGTCAGTCAAAAGTTCATGACAGACTGCGCAACGGGAGGAGCCGACAAAATTTTCCGTTGCAAAAATTGCCATTCCTCCTCCGGGCCTGGGAGAGTTAATCGCCTGTCTTTTGTAATAATTGGTAACATCAATCACCTTGGCCGCGGCCCCGGATATCTTGGTTCCTGTTTGGGTGGATGCTGGTTCATCCGCAGCTTTTGATGTAAAACTTGTGCCGGTTGCACAGGCAACGAACTGGCTAGCAGCAAGGCAGAACAACAGCAGGGTTGTGAAACGGAGAATCTTTTTTTTGCTGGATAGTTTTCTTCCGGACATTGTTACACTCCTTCGATGGCAATTAATCCTCGCTGCTTTTTATATTTTATGAATGTTAAATTAATTCTCTGCAATGCTAATCTTTGTCAATCGCTTAATGTATTTATTGTATGGTAACTAGATTAACAGGCACGGCTTGTGTTGGAAATATAAAAAACACCGATTCATCCCTTGCATTTTGCAAAAGACCTTCGCTGTTTAATCAAGTAAGCATATGATATTTCATGATTTGGATTTGTAAATTAGCTCTTGTGGGGTGCTGCCATGCCGGTGAACATTTTGAAAAACTATACCGTGCAGAGAGGTTATGTTTGTACAAGGTGCTGTGGTGGAAATTAATCTGATGGAGATCGACTTGGCAATAGCTTAGTAAGACGGCAGACAGGGCTGTCGGTGAAGTTTCTTGAAGTGCGCACCACCAAAATTGTCATGGACAGCGCGCACTTTGATTACTGCAACCGGATCATAATGAATGCCGGATGTTCAGCCCATGGCGCGAATGGGTCATACTGCCACAGAAACAAGGCGAGGTTTCCAGGAATTATTTCCCCTTTCCCTTTGCAGCAGTTTTCTTGGGTGCGGCCTTTTTTGCTGCAGCCTTCTTCGGAGCAGCCTTTTTCGCGGTGGTTTTCTTTGCTGCAGCCTTTTTCGGAGCTGCCTTTTTCACGGTGGTTTTCTTTGCTTCAGCCTTCTTTGCAGCTGCCTTTTTCGCGGTGCTTTTCTTTGCTGCAGCCTTCTTT
>PKTW01000094.1 GCA_002868955.1 Desulfobulbaceae bacterium | reverse complement strand
TAGTTTCATTTTCTCTAGTTTCTTGATTACCGCTGCGGCCTTTTCAAGTGCCGCCTCACGATCCTCTGAGGCATGAATAGCTTTCAGCATTATACAGTTTTTAGTTCTGCGTTTTTAGTTCTTATGCGGCCGGGGTCGGACCAAGTCAACATATTAATTTTGCAGGATATGCATCCCAATAATAAATGTGTTCCTTCCTAAGAACATCTTTTTTTAGACATAAAAATATCATTGTATGGAGAAATCGGTTCGTTGATGATGTGTCAATTGTAAAAAGGTATTTAATTAGTATAGTTAATAAAGTGGGCTATGCACGAATTAATTCTATCAGTACATTTGTGCCGCCGTTTAAATTCAACTTTATGCTTGACGTACAGCGTAAAGCTCCCTATGTTTATCAATGATTAAATCTTTTCGCTGTAAGTATACGGAAGCACTCTACCAGGGAAAGCGAGTTAGGAAATTTGAATCTTGCCAGGCCCAGGCCGAAAGAAGGCTTGAAATCCTTGATAATGCCAAGACCATCAACGACCTGATTACTTTGCCAAGTAACCGCTTCGAAGTATTGGCCGGCGACCGTGTTGGGCAATGCAGTATACGCGTTAATCAACAATGGCGTCTATGCTTTGAGTGGAAAGATACTGATGCTTACAATGTGGAGATCGTTGATTACCACTAAAGGAGATAAATATGGCTAACAAAATGCGCGCAATCCATCCTGGTGAAATCCTCAAAGGCGAACTGGAAGAACTGAATCTATCCGCCAATGCCTTTGCTAAGGCGTTGGGAGTACCCACCAACCGAATCACCGCGATTCTCAACGAGCAACGCGGTATCACTGCCGATACCGCCCTTCGCCTTGCCCAATTTTTCGGCAGCACGCCGGATTTCTGGATGAGCCTGCAAAGCAGCTACGATGTAAAGGTAGCATGGGCAGCAGTAGGCAAAGATATCAAGAAAAGCGTAAAGCCGAGAGAATTGCTGGAGGCTTAATCGCACTGATCACGCGTACGGCTGGCCGTAGCCGGGGTCGGACCATGTTTCAGGGTAGAATGAATAATTAAAAATGCAGAATGTTTTTGAATGGTTGTTTTAGATGCTTTCATTATTATAGCAAATTATTTTCATGTCAGCTGGCTCTGGGGTGGGTCAGGCGAGAAACAGTTATCAGTAGTCAGTTTGCAGATAGTCCGCGCGGGAGTTTCACCCGGGATCGTACAACATTAACGTACCCCAAGGGAAAGGAAATAGGTGATTTATTTACTGTAAGCCTGCTTCCTGTGTTCCGCTGCTATCATGAAAACGATCTTCTCTTTTTCGTCTATTTGATAAAAGAACCGATATTCCCCTATGCGATAGCGCCAGGTTTCAGGGGAATACTCTTTCAGTTTCCGGATATTTTTCCCCAGGCGGGGCTGGTCCCTGAGGTGCGGATATACATAATTCCGTAACTTTGTATGAATCTTTTGCTGCCTGCCGCCAAAGTTCTGTTGCAGGTCTTTACAAAAACCGTCTGTTTCAAATATCCGGTAACTCATTTAACAAAACTGCCTTTCCTGGCTTTTGCCTGCTTGGAGCCACGCTGGAGCTTTTTCATGAGCTCAGTATTTGTCAGAATTTCATCCATCTCGATCTGGTCAACAAAGATATCCTCATCCAGTTTTTTCAGGGCAAGAATCTCAATCATGTTAGAAAGGGAGCGTTTTTCAACCTTAGCCGCAGCCATAAACTTTTCATAGGTTTCATCTGCCACTCTCAGGGTAATTGTCTTTGCCATAAAGCACCTCCGTTAAATGGGAATAAAATATAGTGCAATAGTATTCAATTTTATTCATAATTGCAATTTTTTATTCTAATTTGGGGAAAGGTATGAAAGGTTTGGGGCATTTATTAAAAAACTTCTTGACAAGTAATATACAGTTCCGTTCAAGGGAAAAATTTGTTTAAATTGGAATGTTAACGTCCCAAAAATAAAGAAAAATATCTTTAAGTTTCTGGCTTGCCAAATAAAGTTCACGCATGTTTAATTTTCCGGTTGACCAGAAAATTCTTCATGTTATATTCAGTTTGACCTGAAAATTTCTTTGGTGTAAGCATGAAAAGATATCTGGCTAAAAACATTCTAAAAGACCTGGGGAAGAAAATGGTCTTTGTGGGCGGACCGAGACAGGTTGGCAAGACAACGCTGGCTCTTGATATACTTGCAGGCGACGAGGAACATCCGGCATATTTCAACTGGGATTATGCAGAGGATAAGCGCGACCTATTGGCAGGCAGGTTGCCTTCGAAAGAGCCGCTTATTGTGCTTGATGAAATTCACAAGTTCAAACAGTGGAGGAATTTTATCAAGGGACTTTATGATAAGAAAAAATCCAGGGTCTCATTCCTGATAACCGGTTCTGCCAGGCTGGACTATTATCGCAAGGGAGGAGATTCCCTGCAGGGCCGTTATCATTACTATCGGCTTCATCCATTTTCCCTCTATGAGATTAATACAGCTCCAACAAGAGCTGATCTTGATAAACTCATGCGCTTCGGTGGTTTTCCTGAGCCTTTCCTGGCTCAGTCTGAAAGGGAATGGAAAAGATGGCAACGCGAAAGGCTTGCAAGTGTTATCAGGGAAGACCTGATTGGCCTTGAGCAGGTCCGGGAAATCAGCCAGTTGGAACTGCTCGCAGCTCTTTTACAGGATAAAGTTGCTTCTCTGCTGTCAGTTAATTCATTGCGGGAAGATCTCTCGGCTTCCCATGAAGCTGTTGAGCGCTGGATTACGATTTTTGAAAATCTTTACTACTGTTTCAGGCTCAGACCGTTCGCTTCCAGCAGGATCAAAGCTTTAAAAAAGGATAAGAAACTTTACCTGTGGGATTGGTCCCTTTGTAGCAATGAAGGAGCCAGATTTGAAAATCTGGTGGCGGCAAACCTTTTAAAATATTGCCATTATCTTGAGGATACCACTGGAGATGCCATGGAACTCTGTTACCTGCGGGATAAAAATAAGCGGGAGGTTGATTTCGTCGTTTTACGTGACAATAAACCTCTGTTTGCTGTGGAATGCAAAACAGGTGAAAGGGAAATCGGGAGACATCTGGTCTATTTTGCGGAGCGCACGCAAATCCCTCAGTTTTTTCAGGTCCATCGTGGTATGAAAGATTATGAAATGACTGAATACAGGACACGGGTTCTGCCTTTTCGTGCATTTGCCGCAGAGGTACTGATGGTTTAAAGGTTAACCCTTTCATAAAAATTGAAAAGACATTATGATTGCCATGGATAATTGATGGGAATGCAGCAATTCTTAAGCGGATCTGGCATATGACGCATACGAAGTTGAAGAAAGAAGCTCCGCAATCCGGCAGGAAGGAGTAGATCATTGAGTTTCAAGTCGCTGATAAGCACTCTTGCTGATTCCTCTTTCTATACCAAAAGGGGCATCCTCATTGTTGCTGATACAATAATGCTCACTTTTGCCTTGTGGGCCTCGTCGGCTCTGCGGTTGGAGCAATTCTGGCCTGCCATGCTGGATAAGTTTTTCTGGCTGTTCATTACTGTTCCCCTGGTGTCTCTGCCTGTTTTTGTCCGGCTTGGGATGTACCGGGCAGTTATCCGCTACACCAGTCTTGATGCCTTGTGGGTGATTTTTGTCGCAAGTTTTTGTTCTTCACTGCTCATGGTTGCCCTGCTGTTGATCAATGGTTTGACAGGCTTTCCCCGTTCTGTACCGTTTTTATATTTCACCTTGTCCTTCCTTTTCCTTGGCGGCAGCAGGCTGGCTTTTCGCAATATATACGCGCAATACTATTCGGCAAAAAATGCCGGGAAAAGGGTCATCATCTATGGAGCCGGGTCATCCGGCCGACAGATGGTCACCGCTTTTCGCGATTCATCGGATTTCAATCCGGTCTGCTTTGTTGATAATGCAAAGGAATTACAGGGCCGTGATCTGGCTGGGCTGCCAATATATGCACCTGAGCATATTGAGAGGTTATTAGAAAAATATAGGATCGACATGATACTTCTGGCCATGCCGGCAGCAACCAGGAAAAGAAAGAAGGAAATACTGCGCTTCCTTGAGCCCTTGCCTGTGGTGGTAAAATCGCTTCCCTCCCTTGATGACCTGGTATCCAACGATATCAGTATTAAAGACATTCAGGATATCCAGATTGAGGATCTACTGGGAAGAGATCCCGTCCCGCCCCGGCTGGAACTTATCCATTCCTGTATTTTGGATAAGGTTGTTATGGTTACCGGCGCCGGTGGCTCAATCGGCTCAGAGCTCTGTCGCCAGATTGCGGCTAATAATCCCAGACGACTGGTGCTTTATGAGCGGTCTGAATTCGCCCTGTATACTATTGAGTCTGAAATGCGGGCCCAGTTTGGCGATTCCCTTGAAGTGATCAGCATCTTAGGTTCTGTGACCCATAAAAGAAGGGTTCTGGCGGTAATCAAGGCACTGTCCATTCAAACAATATATCATGCTGCTGCCTATAAACATGTTCCGCTTGTGGAATACAATCCCATAGAGGGTGTACAAAATAATGTATTCGGCACCTTGAAAACCGCTGAAGCTGCTATTGAGAGTGGCGTTGAAACTTTCGTCCTTATTTCTACGGATAAGGCGGTGCGGCCTGCCAATGTCATGGGCGCCAGCAAGAGAATGGCCGAGCTGATTCTGCAGGCGTTGGCAGACAAGGGTGCAAAGACGCGCTTTATCATGGTGCGGTTTGGTAATGTGCTGGGGTCTTCAGGTTCAGTTGTCCCACATTTTCGTGAGCAGATCAAGAATGGTGGTCCAGTGACCGTGACCCATGCGGATGTTGTCCGGTATTTCATGACAATTCCGGAAGCGGTGCAACTGGTTATCCAGGCCGGGGCCATGGGGACAGGTGGCGATGTCTTTGTCCTTGATATGGGCGAACCTGTCCGTATTATAGAACTTGCCAGAAATCTTATTCATTTATGCGGGTTCACTGTCCGTGACAGCGCGAACCCCAACGGTGATATTACCATCGAATTTACCGGCTTGCGGCCCGGTGAAAAATTGTTCGAGGAGCTTCTTGTCGGGGATAATGTGGTGGGAACTATCCATCCCATGATTATGCGTGCCGAGGAGCAAATGATCCCCTGGAAGCAATGAGCTCCTGCTGTTACTTTTCTTGACCAGGCCTGCAGGAATTTTGATTATGAAAAGGTACGCGCAACGCTTCTTGAAACAGTTGAAGGCTATTCACCACAGTGTAGCATTATCGATCCAGTGTGGAAATCCATGGAAGAAAAGATTGGCAAAGAAGCCAGGAAAACCCCAATGCGGCTTCTCTTTAAAAAGATATGATATGTGGAAAATAATTTCTTCACTGATCATCAGTTTATTTTTGTTTGCCGCTCATTCTGCGGGGAGCAATACTACCCCGGTTTCTCTTTGGCAGTCAGATCAGCTTGTTATTCAAGGTGTTCTTCCGCAGGAATGGGAATCTCTTTCCCCGCAGGAGATTGATACCCTTAATTTTACTATTCCGGAAGGTACTAGCAAGCAGTCAGGGAACATTGTCTCCAGTTTTAAATTTATTTCTGGATCAGCAAGAGAGGATTTCTCCATTAATCCTCAGATTATTGTATTTTTAAAAGCGGATGAATATGCCGATGCGGAGATGATACAGCAAACATATGCATGGCTTGAAAAAAACAAAAATCTGCTGTCAGGTATGCTGTCAGACAAAGTGACTCGAGCGAGTATTCAAGATATTCAATACAAACAGAAATTTCCGGCCATATTATTTCAAAACAGTCTGCTTTTAAATGATCGACATCTTACAGGACTGAGTTCCATTATTTTTATGAAGAACAGTATCCTGAATATAGTCTGTCTTGCCGAGACAAAAGAATATACAGAATATGAACCCGTGTTTCGTTCCTTTCTGGAATCTGTAGCCATTCCTCCACAATTACAACATGACACTGTAATAACTGATCATTCAACCACATTGCTTACAGAAATTTTCGCCTTGCTGGATAGAAAATGGCAGCCTTTTCTGGGTGCATTTTTTATAGTTGGAATTTATGGCTGGGTGTTTCGCACAGGAAGAGAAAAAAGAGTCTGACTTGAACGGTTTCGCCGATGATTTTTAGGATAATGTTATACTCATTTACCGAGCTAAAATAATAAACTTCCTGCCCGGTAGTCTACTTTAATATAAATCACCGTAATGAAGAGCCTGTTTTATTTTCTTCCACAGACCCGGTCCTTCAGGAAACTGTTTATTGAGCCATGTCTGCCATTTACTGGAAAACTCTTCTATCTGCATAAATTGATTTCTCGTTAAAGTAACATTTTGGGGTGACTCACCGGATGGTTGGCCAAGAGGCTTGGTAATTGCAACAATAATCCTTTCTTTTTTGCTTGCATAATAATAGGCTCCGGTGCTCATTACCCAATCGGAATCTATGTGTCCCCAAAATGTTGCCCACTGCAATTGTTCTTGTGCCGTATCGCCCTGCCCGGAAGTATACAGCACATATGGCTCAGATACAGGATAGGGAATCATTTTAAAGGTTGCAGCGGTATTTTCCTGAAAAAGAATATTTATAAAGGATGCGTCTTCTCCTTTCCATAAAAACTGCTCGATTATTGTTGGGCCGCTCGTAAAATGTTTATTTTCGACCAGCCTGTAAGTATCCGGAACTGTAATTGTTTGCCCGAACCCTGAAACATTGTTTATGCTTATTAATGCAGCCAGTTTAGTAACTGTTTCTGCATCACTTTCTTTTTGTGGCTCCGGCGCAACCCCTTTGGGGCTCCATCCTTTCGCGGTGATACATTCGATATATGATTTGTTGTAAAACATCGGATCTATTCTTTTGCCGGTTTCACTCTGCTGCAGGGAAAGCTGCTGCGCAATAAACTCGCACTCCCTGGAGTCCAGGTCAAATGACTGTTGATTCCCGCCCGTTTTCTCCCATACTGCAGTATGAGCGCAACCTGTAAAGAGCAAAACAATTAAACAGAAAATATATCTGGTAACTTTCATTGCCCCCTCATATCTTCCAGGGTTGACTCCGTATACAGGACCGACTGGTATGGGTTAATTGGATAAAGAACGCTTGGCTGCCGGACTGTTGCACCTTGATCTCTGGTAAAACTTGAAAACACATAGTTCAAACTGCCTCTTCTGTCATGATCAGCAAAAATAGAGAGGGGAAATGTGATAAAGACTCCTTTTTCAGCCGCATTTCTGTTTTTTGGACTCGTGAAAACATCTGTATCTGTTTTAGTATACCAG
>PKTW01000121.1 GCA_002868955.1 Desulfobulbaceae bacterium | reverse complement strand
TTTCATGTACCAGCTGTTCATATTGATGTCTCGCATTTGGATAACCAGTTTTTCACCTACTACAGTCCTGTCCAAAGGAGCAGGGTTGCAACCGCCTTTGATGACATTGATTTTATTAGAGACAAACTTCTGGCCGCAGTTCTTGCAGACCATGTTGTCGCCTTCCTGGTAATAACCGAGACCGGAACGGTAACAGACATCGCAGGCGTCAATGGCAGCGCGGAGAATGCCGTCAGCACTTTTGATCACAAAAAAAGTGACCATGGTGCCGTCCTCAGACTTGACCTGGAAATGATGGGCTTTGCCGTCGCTGACATCTGCAACCGGGATTTCAAGTATACCGTTGACCGGCGAAATCGGACCGCCGCTTATCCCTCCGGTTGCAGAAGAACCAGAGCAGCCGTTTAATGATAATCCTGTGACAAGTAAAATGAGAAGAGTGGTGAGAAACCAGTTTTTTCGTTTATGAAACATTGTAGAAAACCTCCGTAGATTTGTAAAATAGATTAGCTATTGATTAGAGTCTGTCTGTGTAAAGTATCGGTTGTATAATTTCTGCCAGGATGCAGAAGTTGCATTGCACGGGCCTTTGCTGTTGCAACCTCGGCCGGCACGGACTGCCTGCCCTGGGGAAACCGCACGGGGGGTTGAAGTATAAGCTTTTTGGGCCGGGACCTCGTTGGTTGCCAGAACCCTGGCCGGATACCCGAGGCCGGTTATGACTGCCGCAATCCTGCTGTTCTCCAGGTTGTCTGTATGGTCAACTATTACAATCCCCCTGTTCAGGTAGCCTTGCATGCCATAGGTTTCAGAAAGTTTGCTCAGTTCTGCAGCTATATTGGCCAGGCAGGAAGTGCAGGAAAGGTTGCTGACCTGCAGGGTTGTCCGGCTGATAGTGCCTTCATCCGGAGCAGCTTTCCAGGCAGTCGGACCGGCACCGCTGCCACCAGAACCGCCGCAACCGCCGCAACCGCCGCTGGAGCAGCCGGAACCAAAACTGCTTTGCCCGGCAAATTTCTGTGTATTCTGTTCAGGGACGGTTGCAGTCCAGTCAACAGTGGCCGGGTAGCCCAGTTTGCTGATCGTGGCAGCAATTTGCTCATCATCGAGCGTCGACAGATGGTCAACAGTTACACGGCCGGAACGAAGATCAGCGGCCATGCCAAGGGTTCCAGGAACAGTCTTTAATTCCGCCTCAATAGTTGCCAGGCAGGAAGTACAGGAAAGATTGTCCACAATGAAATTTGAACGCTGCACTGTGCTCGAATTCGCCTGGAAAGCGAAAAGGAGACCCAGCAGAAGCGCGCTTAAGGCGGCAATTATTTTTTTATTTTGATTCATTTCTCTTTCTCTTTACATTGTTAAATTTGTATAAACCCATAGCCGATTTCCATATTCATTTAGCAAAGGGTGTGCCATTTTTGTTTTACGCTGCAACTTAATAGTCATGTATTTGAAATTATTACATAAAATAAAGAATGGGAAATTTGATACAGAATAGAGAGAAAAGAAAAAGTGAAGAATATTGTTTAATGGAGAAGCTCATCTTGTATAATATTGACAATTTCTCAAGAAGATCTCACAGCCATTATTGGGGCCAATAAATCAGGATTAGGGGTGCAATACCATTCGGCGGGATTTTTTCGAGGCCGACAATAGTATTTGCCGGGGAAGTAGGAGAAACGGTGTTAACAGTATTTATTGGTAAAGAATATAAATCGTATCAGGTCCCACTCTTTATGCCGAACTTTTCCAGGCGGTAGATAAAGACATGGCGGGGAATTTTTAAGAGGCGGGCTGCCTGGGAGCGATTGCCGCCGCTTTTTTCCAGGGCTTTTAGAATAAGTCCCTTCTCTATATCTTCCAGGGAGATGCCATCAGGTGGAATATCAGGGATTTCAGGAACCTCGGAACTCTTTGCAGTCGGCAGGCTGATATCAGCAGGACCGATGATGGTGCCTTTACGTAAAATAAGGCTCCGTTCTACAGTGTTTTGCAGCTCCCTGATATTACCGGGCCAGTCATACATTTTCAGGAGTGACATTACTTTGTCGGAAAATTTTACCCCGCGCGGGGCGGCGAGTTTTTTTAGGAAATGATTCGCCAAGGCAGGAATATCTTCACGCCGGTCCCGCAGGGGGGGGATATGCAGGGGGATGACGCTGAGGCGATAATAAAGGTCTTCGCGGAATCGTCCTTTTGCAACTTCTTCATGCAGGTCCTTGTTGGTGGCGGCAATGATACGTACATCAACCTTTTCAGTTCGGTCTGAGCCAACGGGCTCCACTTCCCGTTCCTGGATGGTACGCAGCAGCTTTGCCTGCATGTCCATTTTCAACTCGCCTATTTCATCGAGAAACAGGGTGCCCTGATCAGCAGTCTGGAAACGTCCCTTCCGGTTAGCAATCGCCCCGGTAAAGGCACCCTTGACATGGCCGAAGAGTTCGCTCTCAATAAGGTTGTCAGGTATGGCGGTACAGTTTACAGCCACCATGGGCCCACCTTTGCGGGGGCTGTGCTGATGCACCAGCCTGGCCAGGACCTCTTTCCCTGTTCCTGATTCACCCGTGATCAGGACCGTTGCTTCACTGGATGCTACCCTGAGAGCCGTTTCAAGGAGTTCGGCCATGGCGGAATTTGCTGTTTCCATGCCAGAGGTGCCTGTCAGCCTGTTGACCTCATCGGCGAGCTGCTGTTTTTGCGAGCGCAGGGAGGAGAGTTCAAGGGCTTTAGTACAGGAAAGCCGCAGGGTATCACGGTCAAAGGGCTTGGTAATGAAATTGAAAGCCCCTTCGTGCATGGCCTTAACAGCCATTTCAATGGACCCGAAAGCTGTTATGACAATGACCGGTGTTTCCGGAGATTCGGTTTTTATGGCAGCAAGAACTTCAAGGCCGTCCATGTCGCCCAGTTTGACATCGGTTATTACGAGGTTGGGATTTTTTTTGTTGAAAAGATCTAAGCCTTTCTGCCCAGAAGAAGCCGGGATTACATCAAACCCTGCTTCTGACAGGTTGTATTCGGTAACCCTCCGCAAGCTTTCATCATCATCGATAAGAAGAATGGTATCTGCCATTTAATCCTCTGTATAAAATTGAACGAATTTTCTATGTTTACTCAGGAAATTATAAATTATCTTCAATATTTTCGAACGCATTTCCGGTTTGTTTTTTTAGGGCGCTGTCTGATTCAGGAAGAAAGACTGCAAAACAGGCTCCCCCAGTCTCTGCATCAGCCAGCATGAGGGAGCCGCCATAGCTTTCAACTATTTTTCTACTGATGGACAGCCCCAGCCCGGTGCCGCCTTCTTTGGTGGAGTAAAACGGGTCAAAAATCTTATCTTTGAGCTGCTCCGGTATGCCGGAGCCATTGTCTTGTACTGTAACTGTATAGCCGGCTGCATGTTTCATGGTCGCAATTGTTATCTTCCCTTTTGGTGGAACTGCGTCAATGGCATTTAGAATTATATTTAGAAAAACCTGTGATAATTTTTGACCGGCAACAAGAAAGGCTTTTGCCTCTTCCCATCCGCTCACGGTAAGCGAGATGCTTTTTTTCCGCAGCTGGCTGTCAAGGAGACTGGTAACCCGATCAATCACCCGGGGCAGGGGTTCGGCTTCCGCATCTTCCTTTGCCCGGCCAGGCATACCCTGGCGCGAAAACTGTAAAACCTCCTCAACCGTGTTGTTGAGCCTGGTTGTCTCTTTGAGCAGGATCTCTACAAATTCTCGTTTCGGATGATCTTTGGGAAACTCATCCAGCAGAATTTCAGCAGTGCCCATTATGGATGAGAGAGGGTTTTTAATTTCATGGGCAAGGGAGGCCGAAAGTTGGCCCAGAGCGGAAAGTTTTTGCGCAGCGCTCAACTGTTCCTCGAGTTCGAGCAACAGTTGGGTTTCGCGGTGCAGCTTTTCATAGGATTTTTCCAGTTTTTCCGACAGTTCCTTGTAGCGCTGCCGCAGGAGTGATTCACGTCCCGCAATAATACCGGTCACTGTACCTGCTGCCAGGTAAAGAATGATTTCCGTAAGCTCACCCAGATAGGTTCCCGTTTCCTGTCCTATATAAATGAGGATATGGGGAATGAACGCTATTGATGAAAGGACCGCGAGTGTTAGCCCGCCCCAGACCCCGAACCATATGGCCCCGAGAACAATGGGGAAATAGCTCAGGCGCCTGAACATATCATGATAAAATATCATGTAGCCTGGAGTGGTAAAGTGCAGCAGGCCGATGCCGATTACAACGAGAACCAGGATGCCAAAAAGAATTTTTCTCATAGATTAGTCATCTAAAAAGTGAAATTATCGGTACATTAAAATAACTCCACAGGTACTATAATGTTTCTAACAGAATGAAACCATTGCTAATTTGTATTCGTCCTGAAACTATTTAAGCTACTGGAGGTGGTTTCCTTTTGTAACCTGCCAGATATAACATGCTTATCCCCAAAGATTTACCAGGAACAGGCTTATGATTGGGAAATAGGTGATGATGATCAGGGTGAGCATGAGGAGGGCGAGAAAGGGTAACGTTGCCCTGTAAAGAGTGACCACCGGTTTGTCAAAACGGTAGCTTGCAAGAAAAAGATTCAGGCCGACCGGAGGTGTACAGTAGCCGATCTGCAGGTTGGTCAGGAAAATAATGCCCAGGTGGATCAGGTCAACCCCATATGCCTCGGCAATGGGAATTATGATCGGCACAACGAGCACAAGGGCTGAGAAGATATCCAGCATGGAACCAACGATGAGTAAAAAGATATTGAGCAGCAGTAAAAACGTGTATTTGCTGGAAATATACTCCCTGATAAGTTCAAAGAGACGCATGGGCACCTGCTGGTCAACCAGGTAGTTAGTCGTAGCCATGGAAGCGGCGAGAACGACCAGTATGCCGCCGAAAAGCACCATGCTCTGGACTATGATCTTCGGCAATTTTGTAATGGAAATATCGCGGTATATGAGAACCTCGACAATGAGAACATACAGAGCGGTTATTGCCGCCGCTTCACCTGCCACAAAAAATCCACCGTAGATGCCCCCTAGAACAATGAAAGGCAGCGGCAACTCCCAGGCCGCCTCTTTCAGCCCGGCAAGCATGTCTTTGTAAGTCGGTTTTTCCTCATCCTTAACTCTGCGGCCGGGTCCTTTTATCATGCTGTAGGCCACGAGGAGAATGAGCATGAGGATACCGGGGAGAATTCCTGCTAAAAAGAGCTGGTCCACACGGGTTTCGGAAATTACACCGTAGAGAATGAGCGGCAGGCTGGGAGGGAAAAGAAGCCCGAGGCTGCCTGAAGATGTGATGAGCCCCAGAGAAAAACGCTCCGAATAATTATCTTTAATAAGAGCCGGGTAGAGCAGGCCGCCAATGGCAAAGATGGTTACACCGGAGGCACCTGTAAAAGCTGTGAACACTGCACACACAAGAAGAGAGACAACAGCCAGCCCTCCGGGCATCCAGCCCAGCAGAACCTGCGACAGGCGGAGCAGCCTCTGGGGTGTGCCGCTTTCAGCCAGAAGCGTACCGGCAAAAATGAAAAGCGGCAGGGAGAGCAGCAGCGGTGTGTCGGATAAACGGGACATCTCGATGATGACGACTGAAAGATCAATATCTATACTGTGAAAAGAGATAAGGGCCAGGGCCGAAATCACTATAAAAAGAGGGGTCCCGAGGATAGCCAGAACAAAGATGAGAATATTTGCGAAACCCATGGGAATGGTCTAAGTCTGGCCGATAGTTGATTTTCGCAGAACAATGTCGCCTAAATCCTTCAAAGCAAGGATCAGGAAGCGGCCGGCGATAAGAGCAAAAGCAAGCGGATAGACGAGGTTGAGTTCCCAGGAGGGAATGTCAAGAATGGACCTGCCGCCATACAACGCCTCGTCACGGACAAACTTTACAGCAGCATACGTGAGGAGAATGCAGATACCGGCTGAGAAAAAATTAAGTAGAACCCGGAGCCATGGCAGGAACTGTTCAGGCACCAGGTGGGAAATGATATCAATGCTGATGTGTTTGGACTGTTTTGTTGCCACCGCTGCCCCAAAGAGACCGGCCCAGACGACCATGTAGCGCAGCAGAGGGTCAGCCCAGAGAATACCACTGGAATAAAAAGTTCTTAAAAAGATCTGGACACAGGCAAGCAGGATCATGGCCAAGAGCAAAAGGCAGAGAAAGGCCTCTTCTGTCCAGGTCAATAAGGTGCCAATGTGGGTGAAAAACTTTTTCAGGGTGCCCATGTAATTTATTGCTGGGGTGCGGAAAGCTCTTTGTGGTAGTTGTCCAGGTACATCATGGCTTCCGTGTAAATACTTTTGGAAAAGGCGTCACCCACCAGTTTTGCAACAGTCTTTTCCCGGTAGTTAGTCTGCAGTTCAGCCTTGGTCATGGGAGTAAGTTGGACCAGGGTAATGCCGTTTTTAATCAATACCTGCATTGCTTCCTCGTTGCTTTTTCTGGTGTCGCTGAGAAGTTTGCCAAAATGGGTCTTGACTGCAGTTTTCATCAGTTCGGCATAGTGCGGCGGCAGCCTGGAGAATGTTTTTTTGTCAAGAATAAATGCCCCGTAGGCATAAGCAAAAGGGATATCCGTTATATAAGAAATGCGTGTGAACCACTGCAGGGCAATAGAGCCGTAATAAGAATTGAAAGCTGTATTGATGAGCCCCGTCTGCAGCGAAGTGAGCACGTCAGGAATTGAAAGGGGTATGGGAGTCACCCCTACTGTTTCAAGAAGAACCCGGCTGATGGGGTCGCCTTCCGGGGCCCAGGCTTTACTCTGTTTTAGCTCGTCCAGTGTTGTGATCGGTGTGGTGGACATTGTATAGACAAAGCCAACCTCAGACACAGCAAGGAGTACCATACCCTTATCATCAAACTCTTTTTCGAAGCGCGGCATGAGCTTCTCTCTGACCCGGTCAACCTCATCATAGGAATTAAACATGAAGGGAATGCCAAGCACCCTGAAATCAGGAACAACTTCACTTATGCCGGTCATGGTAAAACCACCGCCATTGAGCTGTCCGACACGCATTTTGCGGTACATGGCCCGGTCGTCGCCCATGACACCACCGGCATAAATCTTAAAGCCTATTTCGCCGTTGCTTTTTTCCACAACCTCATTGGTAAAGTCACGGAACCTTTTAGTCCAGACGCTTCCTTCCGGAGCCAGGGAGGCAACCTTGAAAATATACCTGGGGCTGCCCGCATATGCACTCTCAACAGCGTTGACAAGAAAAAATGCAATAAGAACGACACAAAAAAATTTAGTAAGAGTTTTCATCGTACT
>PKTW01000078.1 GCA_002868955.1 Desulfobulbaceae bacterium | reverse complement strand
TTTTTGTTTGTCATTAGTATTGCTCCTCTTTCAAACTCCTGCCCAACAGGTCCCGGACAGCATCCTTGCATGGTTTGTCCTGGTAGAGAACCTGATACACCTGTTCCAGGATGGGCATTTCCACGCCAACCTTCCTGGCAAGATTCCAGGCAGAGCGCGTTGTCTTTATCCCCTCGGCAACCATATTCATCTCTGAAAGGATCGTACTTAGTTTTTTACCCTGTCCCAGCTTCAAGCCCACCATGCGGTTCCGGCTCAGGTCTCCTGTACAGGTAAGAACCAGGTCTCCCACCCCCCCCAGACCCGAAAAGGTAAGAGGGTCGGCCCCCATTGATACTCCGAGCCGGCTTATTTCAGCCAAGCCTCTCGTGATAAGTGCTGCTCTTGTATTTGTGCCGTATCCGAGTCCGTCACAGATGCCGGCCCCGATGGCAACAATGTTCTTTAAGGCTCCTCCCAGCTCTAAACCGATGACATCTGTTGCGGCATAGACCCTGAAAAGCGAGGTGGAAAGAGCCCTTTGGATACGGATGGCCTCTTCTTTCTTCTGCGAAGCTACCGTAACTGCAGTGGGTAGCCCTGCGGCAACTTCCTTGGCGAAACTGGGGCCGGACAGCACCCCTGTCTTAATATTTCTTTCTCCAGTAACTGCGACAGATGACAGGACATCCTCCATTACCTGTGTCATGGTAAGCAATGAGTCATTTTCAATGCCCTTGGATGCGGAAACTACGATCGCGTCATTATGCAGATATGGTTCCAGCCCTGTAAATACTTCACGAAAAACATGGGAGGGCACAACCATTATGATGATTGCATGACATTCAACCGCTTCTTTGAGACCAGCAACCGGGGTAACCGTGTCTGCAAGTGTAAAACCCGGGAGATAGTCCTTGTTCTGGCGGGTCGTTTTGAGCTCTTCAACGTGTTCTTTTCGGTGGGCCCACAGGGAGACTGTTTGGCCCAGGTCACCAATTGGTTTGGTCAGGGCTGTTCCCCAACTGCCTGCCCCAATAACAGCTATCTTTTCAACTGTCATCCGTTTGTCTCCTGGCCTTGTTCCTGAATAAATTCTTCATCATTATCCCCGGCACCGGTTGCCAAAATATCCAAGACCATTACAGATACCAGCATCTGCTACCGCAACTGGCTGGACGGGCAGATCTTACCATCCGGTTAGATTAATCCTCGGGTGATATCTCTGTTTCATTGCTTGCCTCGTCATCATCACCCGACGGCTCGGCCATGCGGTCCATGCCGACAACCTTTTCACCCGCGCCCAGCCTAAAGAGGTTCACTCCCTGAGTGTTCCGGCCGATAACCCGAACATTCTGCATGTTGGTCCTGATTATCTTGCCGCCGTTGGTGATCATCATGATCTCATCATCATCAACGACCTGGAGAGCACCGATCGCCTTGCCGTTCCTTTTGCTGGTCTTAATTGTGAAGACTCCCTTGCCGCCACGGTTCCTAACCGGATAGTCCGCTACCGCGGTCCGCTTGCCAAAACCGTTCTCGGTAACAGAGAGGATCGATTCTGTGCTATAATCAACAACCACTACGCCGACTACGGTATCGCCGGGATTAAGGGTCATGCCCTTGACTCCTGAGGCAGTCCTGCCCATAGGGCGGACTCTCTGCTCGTTAAAGCGGACCGACATGCCGTTGCTGGAAAAAAGCATTATATCGTTATTGCCCCTGGTCATGACCGCCGAGATAATTTCGTCGCCTTCCCTGATCTTCAGGGCGATTTTGCCACGCCGCATCGACCGCGCATATTCACGAAGATCGGTCTTCTTGACGATACCTTTCTTAGTGACCATCATCACGTAACATTCTTCGCCTTCCTGCAGCTCAAAGCTCTTGACCGGCATAATCGCTGCCACCTTTTCACCGGGAGTCAGATCAAGCAGGTTTACCAGCGCCTTGCCACGCGCAATGCGGCTGGCCTGCGGAATTTCAAATACTCTTCGGTGGAAAACCTTACCGTAGTTGGTCAAAAACAGGAAGGTATCGTGGGTGTTTGCCAGGTAAAGGCTGTTGACAAAATCCTCCTCGTGGGTCTGCATGCCCTTGACCCCTTTGCCGCCGCGGCGTTGGGACCGGTAAAGGTCAGCCTGGTTGCGCTTTATATGGCCCTCATGCGAAACGGTGACCACCATCTCTTCCTGGGCGATCATGTCCTCCGGTAGAATCTCATCCGGGGCCTCGGTTATCTCGGTACGGCGTTCGTCACCGTACTTCTCCTTGATCTCTTCGAACTCATCGTGGATAATCTTGAGGACCTGTTTTTCGTCAGCGAGGATCTCCTTAAATCGGGCTATCTGATGCATCAGCTCTTCATATTCCTCAACTATCTTGTCACGTTCAAGACCGGTCAGCCTCTGGAGACGCATATCAAGGATCGCCTGGGCCTGAATCTCCGAAAGTTCATACCTGTCCATCAACCCCTGCCTGGCCTCTTTCGGACCCGGCGATGCCTTGATTAATTCTACCACCTCATCTAGATTGCTTATGGCGATCTTGAGGCCTTCAAGGATATGGGCTTTTTCCTCTGTTTTTCTCAAATCGTAAGCAGTACGACGATAGACGATGGTTTTCCGATGCAGAAGAAAATGCTGGAGTATCTGCTTAAGGTTAAGTATTTCTGGACGGCCGTTGACAATACTCAGCAAAATCACCCCGAAGCTCCTCTGCAGCGGGGTCATCTTATATAGCTGATTCAAAACCACGTCGGCGATCTCGTCCTTTTTCAACTCAAGAACAATCCGCATACCGCGCCGGTCGGATTCATCGCGGACCTCGGAGATCGAATCTATTTTCTTATCCTTGATCAACATGGCTATTTTCTCGATCAGGCTTGCCTTATTCTGTTGATAAGGAATTTCGGTGATGATGATCGATTCGCGATTGGCTTTCTTGCTCTTCTCAACCTCGGTCTTCGAGCGCATGAGAATCGAGCCGCGGCCGGTTTCGTATGCCTCCCTGATGCCTGCTCTGCCGCAGATGTAGGCGGCTGTCGGGAAATCCGGCCCGGTGATGATATCCATCAGCTGATGGATAGAGATACTGGGATTGTCGATTAGGGCTATGAGTCCGTCCATCACCTCGGTCAGGTTGTGAGGCGGAATATTTGTGGCCATACCCACGGCGATCCCGGAAGAGCCGTTGATTAACAGGGTGGGAACCTTGGCCGGAAAGACCACCGGCTCCATGAGGCTGTTATCGTAGGTGGGAGTGAATTCGACGGTTTCCTTATCGAGATCGGCGATGATCTCCTGAACGAGCTTGGTCATGCGCGCCTCGGTATAACGCATGGCCGCAGGCGAATCGCCGTCCACCGAACCGAAGTTTCCCTGGCCGTCAACCAGGAGATAGCGCATTGAAAAATCCTGGGCCATTCGAACAATGGTGTCGTACGCCGCCGTATCACCGTGTGGGTGGTATTTACCTATCACGTCACCGACAATCCTGGCTGACTTGAGGTAGGGGCGGTTGTGGTAGTTGTTCAGTTCCCGCATCGCAAAAAGGGCGCGTCGATGGACCGGTTTGAGGCCGTCTCGAACATCGGGCAAAGCCCGGCCGACGATGACGCTCATGGCATAGTCCATGTAGGATTTTTTCAACTCGGCTTCTATGGATATTTCAGGAAAAATTTCCTTGGGTATTTCTTTTGTTTCTTCCACCATCGTGTGTTTACCTGTCGTTTTTCTTATACAACCCGTTTGTTAATATTTATGATCCCGCGCATAGAGTATGACGTTGGTTATTAGATATCCAACTCGGATACTTCCATGGCGTGATGTTGGATAAACTCGCGCCGCGGCTCAACCTTGTCCCCCATCAATGTGGTAAAAATGTCGTCGGCCTTTTCTTCATCTTCAATTTTTACCTGGAGCATGATTCTCTTATCCGGGTCCATTGTGGTCTCCCAGAGCTGTTCCGGATTCATTTCACCAAGACCTTTATAGCGCTGCAGGTGGCTGCCCTTGAAGGATTCTTTGCGAACCACCTCGAGAAGCTCTTTCCAGTCTCCAGCCTCAACCTGCTGGCTCTTATTGTCAATTGTATACGCATCCCCGATCAAATCTTTAACCTTCGGGTAAAGATTAAGAAGAGCATGGTATTCCGGGATCAGGGGAACCTGCGGACCAACTGTCACCATCAGGTGGGCTTTATCCTTGTAAGCGGCATCGAACTCATAGCAACTTGGCTTCCAGTGACAGGGTCTTGTCGTTCCCAGGATAAACTCCTTGTCCTTAAGGTGATCCCTTAATTTTTCAACAAATGTAATATCCGCAAACTGGTCGGCCGATTTGACATCATTATTCAGCAGGAAGGTTATCATGTCCTCCCAGATCCCCACCCTTTCAAGATATTGTATGATTTTAAGGTAACCGGACAGCTTTTTCAGGAGATCAACCATCTCATCTCCAGCCATCTCTTTGCCTTTCTTGCCCTTCCTGATTGACATCATAGAGCTGGCCTGCTGGAAAAGAAACTGGTTCAGTTCCTCATCATCGGCAAAGTACTGCTCCTTCTTGCCGCGCCCCAGGCGGTAAAGGGGCGGTTGAGCAATATATACATGTCCGGCACTGACAAGTGAATGCATCTCCCTGAAAAAAAAGGTCAGGAGCAGGGTGCGAATATGGGCACCGTCAACATCGGCATCGGTCATTATTACGATCTTATGGTATCGCAGCTGTTCAATATCAAAATCATCTTTGCCGATGCCGGTGCCCAACGCAGCGATGATTTGCTTGATCTCCTCACTTGAGAGGATTTTGTCATAACGGGCCTTTTCAACATTCATTATCTTGCCGCGTAAAGGTAATATAGCCTGAAACACCCTGTCACGACCCTGTTTGGCACTGCCGCCGGCTGAATCACCCTCAACCAGAAATATTTCTCTTTCTGCGGGTATCTTTGATTGGCACTCTGCAAGTTTTCCAGCCATCAACAGATCAATACCGTTACCTTTTTTCCTTGACAGCTCTTTGGCACGGCGGGCCGCTTCCCGAGCCCGGGCAGCTTCAACAACCTTGGCAAGGATCTTCTTGGCTTCCATGGGGTTCTGTTCAAGAAATATCCCCAGTTTTTCATTACAGATCGACTCAACGATCGATCTGACCTCGCTGTTGCCCAGTTTGGTCTTTGTCTGGCCTTCAAACTGTGGGTTAGGCACCCGTACAGAAATCACACAGGTGATACCCTCCCGAACATCATCGCCCCCCATTTTTTCTTTCATGCTCTTGGGAATGATGTCTTCGGTGGCATAACGATTGATGCATTTGGTAAGGGCACCCCGGAAACCGGTGACGTGGGTACCGCCTTCCTTGGTATGGATATTATTGACAAACGAGAAAAGTCTTTCTGTGTAGCCTGTATAATACTGAAAACAAACCTCGACCTGCACTCCATCCTTTTCGCCATCTAAAAAAATTGGTTCGGGATTTACTGGGGTCCGCTTGCGATTCAGATATTCGACAAACTGGCTGATCCCGCCTTCGTAGTGAAACTCATCCTCAGCACCATTTCTTTCATCGTGGAGGACAATCTTCACGTTCCTGTTTAGAAAGGCCAGTTCTCTCAACCTGTTTTGAATAATTTCATATTTGTATTCCGTTGTCTCCGTAAATATTGATGGGTCGGGCTTAAAGGTTATTTTGGTACCTGTAAGTTCTGTTTCACCCGTTGTTGCTATGTCGCTGTCTTTATCCCCGAAAGAATAAGACTGCACGTGTGTATGGCCGTCTCTTTTTATTTCAGCACGGCACCATGCACTCAGGGCGTTTACCACTGAAACACCCACCCCGTGTAAGCCACCGGAAACCTTATAACTTGAATGGTCAAATTTGCCGCCTGCATGTAGGGTGGTCATGACAAGTTCCAACGCAGACATGTCTTCGGTCGGGTGTTTTGCAACCGGGATACCGCGACCATTGTCCTCTACAGAAACAGAGTTGTCCTGATGTATTATCACCTTTATCTTGGAACAGTATCCGGCAAGGGCCTCATCAATGCTGTTGTCAACCACCTCGTATACCAGGTGATGCAAGCCCTCTTCTGCGGTATTGCCTATATACATTGACGGTCTTTTGCGGACCGCTTCTAGTCCGGCCAGAACCTTTATCTGTTCAGCTCCGTAGGCGTTTTTTTCTTCTTTTTTCTCAGTTGGTTCCATTTTTTTTCCGTTTAATTTTTATCTCCCGCTTTACCTTTATTATTTTTCCGGCCTCAAATAAACTCTCATCCGGCAGGAATAGCTTCGGGAGTCATTTTTTTATCTTAGTGACCCTATTGATGGCTGTTAAATTATTATTTTTATTCATATTTTCATGGGCATAATGATACTTATAAACCCCTGATCAGCATCACCCTCTAAAAGACATGGGCTCTGATCAGAATTGACATAAGCCCTGATCATGTCACTTCTCATTACCTGGAGTGTGTCTATGAAATAACGGCAGTTAAAGCCAAGTTCCAGCGGTTCACCTGTGTAATTTATTTCCATTTCATCTTTGGCATTTCCGTAATCCATATTTTGTGATGATAACACGAGCTTATTCTCATCAACACTCAACTGGATTGCGTTAAATGTATCTTCGGTAAAAAGGTTTGTTCTTTTCAGGGATTCAAGGAAACCGAGTCTTTCAATTTCTATTACATTTTTCTTTTCAATAACATTTACAATGCTGCCATAATCTGGAAACTCTCCGTTCATTAGGCGCACAATCATAAGAGCATTTTTTGTTTTAACAACAATTTGTTTTTTATCAGAGCCAATGGAAAATTTTTTCTGCCCCTCGCATGCTTTCTTAATTTCAGAAACCCCTTTTCTTGGTATAAGGGTATTTTTTTCTATAATAATCTTATCGCTTTCTTTATCTAACTCCTTTTCCATTATAGACAAGCGATGACCGTCAGATGAAACCATTCTTAAAATGCTTTTTCCTTCTTTGTTTTTTCCTTTTTCAAAAAGAATGCCTGTCAGGGTGTAGTTGCTTTCCCTTTCCTGTGCCACTGAAAAAACAGTCTTGTCTATAAGTTCCTTCACTAAATCACAGGGCAAAGAAATAAGTTTTGTTTCATTATATTCCGGAAAATCAGGATACTCTTCACTTGCAGTACCAGCCAAATTATACATACTGGTCCCTGCCTTAATTTTGGCCCAGTTTTTATCTTTTTCTTCTATTTTTATACTATCTGATCCTGATTCTTTTACTATTTCATATAAAATTTTAGAAGGTAAGGTCATGGAACCCTGGTTTATTATTTCAGCAGCAACACTTTTTTTTATTCCA
>PKTW01000053.1 GCA_002868955.1 Desulfobulbaceae bacterium | reverse complement strand
TAGAAGGTGATGACTCATATTCATTAGTAAAATATGCTATGAGACAAGCAGGCGCTATAGATTTTTACAGGAGTTATGTTGCATCCGGTCCACGTACCAATATCGCTCACGGGATACCAAGTCTCCGTAATATAGAAAAAATGGTATTGGAATCGAATTTGAAGAGGCACCTCTACCTGCCGGGCACGCATTTTTCCATGTTGAGAAAGCGCCTCCTCCTTTACCAAAGAATGTGGTGAATGCTGTAGGAAACTGTAGGAATTAGGAAATTTGTAGCTTTGTACAGTTGGAATTGGCTACTCAAATGTTTATCGTCTTTAATACATGAGACACAAACTTTGCGGCATATATAGAGTTCATAAAGGTACTTTTAACAGTGCAAAGTAAAAAATATTATGCCGCATATTATTTTCTTGGGGGACGAGCATTACCATGTCAACTCAACCTTATAAGTTCGATTCCCAGGCGGCTGATATTTTTACCCGGGAAGTGGCAGCCCGTTCTGGTCAGAACATAAACTCCTGCTATCAGTGCAAAAGATGTGCTGCCGGCTGCCCGGTGGCCGAAGATACGGGCATGGTAACTCCAAACCGGCTTATACGCATGGTTGTACTCGGTGATATTGAAAGTGCATTGACAAACAAGTTGACGTGGAAATGTCTCTTTTGTCACACCTGCGGAACCCGGTGCCCGAACAATATCAAAACCGGCAGAATTGCCGACACTTTAAAAAAAATGGCCCTTGATGCCGGCATAGATCCGCAGCAGCCTGAATATAAGAATTTCCACCGGGCATTTTTTCACTATAGCCTGCGTCACGGCCGTATCAATGAAATCGGCATGATGGGTGAGTTTCAGCTGCGCAATATGTGGGATCATTTAAAGAAGGGAAATTATGTAGCCATTGTTTCCGAAATAATGAGCAAGTCAACTTTAGCCTGGAAGATGTTCAAACAGAAGCGTCTGCATCTTTCATTCCATTCTAGCAAGGGACGTGATGAGATTTCCCGTCTCTATAAAAAATCGGCAGGTCGAAAATGGATTTAGCATATTACCCCGGCTGTTCACTGTATCAGTCTGCCAAGCTTTACAATCATCAGACCAAATTGGTTTTTGGCATACTAGACCTGAAATTAATAGAATTGGAGGATTGGAGCTGTTGCGGGGCAACTTCAGCGGGCAAGATCAATGATTTCATGGCTGTGGCTCTGCCGGCCAGAAATCTAGGGATTGCCGAAAACTCTGGATTATCCGAACTGGTCATACCCTGTTCAGCCTGCTACTCCAGGACGATGGTAGCGCAGAAACAACTGCAGGATTTTCCACTGTTGAAGAATGAGATCAACATTGAATTATCCAAGAAGGTAAAAGGTAATATTAAAATTTCCTCTGCGTTGGACGTCCTGCGAAGGGAGATCGGCGGCAGCAGGTTTAAATCTATGATCCTCGAAAAACTGGAAGGTTATAAACCAGCCTGCTACTACGGCTGTATGAATACCAGGTTCCCATATGATGTGTCGATTTCAGAAAATGTTGAGAACCCCCAGGCCATGGAAACGGTACTTGAGGCAATAGGAGTGCAGGCAGTGGACTGGAATTACAAGACCTTTTGCTGCGGAGCCTCGTCGGTTATTTATAACACGGAATGCGCCCTGGATTTGATGGCCAAAATCATGGGGGATGCTCTAGCCAGGGGAGCTGACTGCCTTGTGGTTAACTGTCCGATGTGTCAGATGAATATGGAATCTCAGCAGGATCAGTATTGCAAAAAGCATGATATCAAGGAACGTTTGCCAGTCTATTTCATCACCGAGTTACTGGGGCTGGCTTTAGGTTTGAGCAAAGAGGACTTACAACCAGGCGATGATTTATTCATCACCGGAATGGACTTGACTGACCTGTGCGGGGATTCGGTTTAATATGGAAGCAGAAACTAAATTGATAGGCTCCGTTGTTATAGTTGGAGCAGGCATAGGCGGCATGCAGGCGGCATTGGACCTTGCAGACAGCGGCTTCATGGTGCATATGGTCAGCAGGGACTCGGCGGTCGGTGGTACCATGGCCATGCTTGATAAAACCTTTCCCACCGGCGACTGCGCCATGTGCATGATCTCACCCAGGATGGTTGAAGCAAGCCGCCACCCCAATATCAAGATACACACCATGGCGCAGGTCACTGGAGTTTCAGGAGTAGCAGGAAACTTCACCCTTATGATCAGCCAGAAAGCCCGTTATGTTGATCCGATTAAATGCACGGGCTGCGGTATCTGCGAAAAAAAATGCCCCAAGAAAGTTCCGGGGGAATTCGACCAGGGTCTCTCAAAGCGTAAGGCTATTTTCAGTCTTTTTCCCCAGGCGGTGCCTAATACCAGGGTCATTGACCCTGATCATTGTCTCTATCTGACCAAAGGCAGATGCAGGGCCTGTGAAAAATTCTGCCCGTCCGATGCTATAAATTTTGAAGATACTCCCAGCGAATTTGAATTGAAAGCAGGTGCTGTAATTCTCTGCCCGGGATTAGACACCTATGACCCTACAATTCAGCAGGAACTGGGATACAACAGATGGCCCAACGTTGTGACTTCATTGCAATTTGAAAGGATTCTTTCAGCATCGGGGCCGTTTCGTGGTGAAATTAAAAGGCCCTCTGACTCCAAACATCCCAAAAAGATTGCCTGGATCCAATGCGTGGGGTCCCGCGATCCCCATAATGTCAATCCCTGGTGCTCTTCGGTCTGCTGCATGTATGCAACCAAACAGGCTGTTATTGCCAGGGAACATGATACCGAAGTGGTTCCGACTATTTTTTATAATGAAAAAAGGACCTTTGGTAAGGATTTTGACAAATATGCGGACCGGGCCCGTGATGAATATAATGTGCGCTATGAACGTGCCATGATATCAGCTGTCAATGAGGAGGCCGGGAGCGGCGATCTCTTTATCAAGTATGTTGACGGACAAGGCCGCATGACAAACGAAACCTTTGACCTGATAGTTCTTTCCGTCGGTCTGCAGCCGCGTAAAGATGCTCTGGAATTTGCAGGTATATTTGATATTGACATCGACCAGTTTGGATTTCCCATAACCTCACGCCTGAGTCCCATAGAAACAACGAGACCCGGCATTTTTGTGGCAGGGACATACCAGGGACCCAAGGATATTCCGGAAACGGTCGTACAGGGAAGTGCTGCAGCGGCGTCAGCCATGGCAATTCTGGACAAGAGACGAGGATGTGAGATTGAAGATGTAGCATTGCCGCCGGAAAAGGAAACCGGTAATGAGAAACCCCGGGTCGGGGTTGTCGTATGTCACTGCGGTATTAACATATCCCAGACTGTGGACGTGGAAAAGGTTGCTGAGAATGCAGCAAAGCAGCCGGACGTTGCCCATGCCGAGACAGTGATGTATGCCTGTGCTCCTGACGGGCAGAACAGGATAAAGGAACTTATCCGGGAAAAAGGCCTGAACCGGGTCATTGTCGCCTCATGTACGCCCAGGACCCATGAGCCTCTTTTCCAGGAGACGATCAGGGAAGCGGGTTTGAACAAGTACCTTTTTGATCTGGCCGATATCCGTGAACAGTGTTCCTGGTGCCACATGGGGCAGAATGAGCTCGCCACTGAAAAGGCCATTGATATCGTTAATATGAGTATTGCCAAGACCAGGCTTCTTCAGGAAGTCAAGTCCGAATCGGTGCCGGTTACCCCCGTGGCGATGGTCATAGGAGGTGGGATTGCCGGAATGACTGCGGCCCTCTCGCTGGCCGAGCAGGATTTTGCCGTTCACCTGGTGGAGAAGGAAAAACGGCTGGGTGGCCTGGCGGCAGGAATTTTTCATACTCTTGAAGGTGACAGTGTCAGGGAGCTGATACGCCGTAAAAATCTGCAGATTGACGACCATCCGGCCATTACTGTTCATGTCGGTGTCGAAGTAAGTAAAACAGAAGGCTATGTCGGTAATTTTAAGTCAACGTTAAGCGACAATACTGCAATCGACCACGGCGTGATAGTCATTGCCAGCGGCGGCAGTGAGTATACCCCCGACGAGTACGACTACGGTAAATCCGAAAAGATCCTTACCCAAAGGCAACTTGAGCGCCTGCTGGCGGCAAACAGTCTCCAGGCAGACGCCATCTATGCGATGATCCAGTGTGTCGGCTCCCGTGAGAAACCTTTTAACTACTGTTCACGCATCTGCTGCCAGGATGCCATAAAGAATGCCATTGCAATCAAGAATAAAACCCCCGAGGCTCAGGTAACGATATTTTACCGGGATCTGCGGACATACGGTCTACGTGAAAAATACTACACAAAGGCCAGGGATCTGGGTGTCCGGTTTGTCAGGTATGAAGCAGACAGTAAACCCGAAGTAACCCATGACGGCCCCAATTTTTCTATAAAGGCCTATGATCCGATCCTGGAAAATGAAATTGTCCTGTCGACCGACTATTTGATTCTGTCAACCGGACTGCGGCCCAATGCTGTCAATGATAAATTAGGTGAAATGTACAAGTTGACCAGGAACGAAGACGGATATTTCCTGGAGGCCCATGTTAAGCTGCGACCGGTAGATTTTCCCAGCGAAGGTATATTTTTGGCGGGACTGGCGCATGGCCCGAAAAACCTGGATGAGACCATCAGTCAGGCCCTGGCTGCAGCGGGCCGGGCCGGAACGGTTCTGTCCCAGTCTCAACTTGCGGTCTCCGGCATTATTGCAAAACATGACCGGGATAAATGCATGTCATGCCTGGCCTGTTTTCGGGCCTGCCCCTTTAACTCTCCCTACATAGATGAAGACGGCAGAGTTAGCCATAATGAAATCAAATGCACAGGGTGTGGCATCTGTGCCGGCATCTGCCCGGCCAAGGCCTTTCAGGTCAACAGTTTCAGTGATGATCAGATTACGGCAATGATCGACTCAGTTACCGAAAACTGTTTGCCCCATTCCGCAGAACACAGGAGCACGGAAAAAAGTGATGACACAAAATGCAACTGCTGCTGACACAGCCCCTGCACCAGAGGTTGAAGCAGAAAACATAAAAAAAACACCTGATGATTGGGAAGCCAGGATACTGGCTTTTGCCTGTCATTATTGTGCTTTTGCGGCAGCTGACCTGGCCGGGGTGATGCGGCTTTCCTACTCACCCAATGTCAAAATAATCAGGCTCTCGTGTACCGGGAAACTTGATCATTCCTATGTACTGAGAGCATTTGAAAGGGGAATTGACGGTGTTTTTGTAGCCGGCTGACTGGAGGGCCAATGTCATTTCCTGGAAGGAAATACCAATGCGAAAAAAAGGATAGAGCATCTGCGGAAACTGCTGGCCCAGGTCAACATAGAGCCTGACCGGTTGGAAATGTTCAACCTGTCGGCAGCCATGGGTCCACGGTGGGCGGAGATCTGCACCGAATTTACCGATCGGATAAAAAAGATGGGGCCCTCGCCTATCTGGCTGGCAATGAGACAGGGAAAGAGAATTGATTAGCGTGATTACAATCTTATAAAACAAACATAAAGGAATCCTAAGGCAATGATAGTAGGAGAACAAAAACCTCTTGAAGAAATATGGGGAACGGTCAGCGGCCACCGGAAAGTTCTGGTTCTCGGCTGCAACTCATGTGTTGCTGTCTGCCACCAGGGCGGCACCAAGCAGGCGGAGATTCTCACCGCCCTCCTGCGGATGCAGGCGACGCAGGATGGTACTGACATACAATTTGAAGTCAACGGTATAGAACGCCAGTGCGAACATGACTTTTTCACACCTGTTACCGATGCAGTAAAAGGATCGGATGCGGTATTAAGTCTTGCCTGCGGGGTCGGTGTTCAGTTCATGGCGGAAAAATTCCATACCACCCCGGTTTATCCGGCCCTGAACACCACTTTTTTAGGGGCCGTTGAGCGGCCGGGATATTTTACGGAAAAATGTCAGGCCTGCGGCAATTGTTTGCTGGCGACAACTGGGGGCATATGCCCTATTGCACGATGCGCCAAGCGACTTTTAAACGGACCCTGCGGCGGCGTGAACAACGGTAAATGTGAAATAAACAAGGAACTTGACTGTGCCTGGCATTTAATAGTTGAACGGCTGCAAGCCCTGGGCAGGCTTGACGATTATGAAAAACTCTTTCCCTTGAAAAGCTGGGCCAAGGACCGTGCCGGTGGACCCAGAAAATTTATAGTTGAGGAACTCCTGCCGTGAATTTAAAGACCGAGAGCAAATTAGAAAAGATACTGGCAGCCGGTCATCTGGCTGTAACCTCCGAATGCGGCCCACCGCGAGGCAGCGACCCCGAGGTCATCAAAAAAAAGGGTGAGCTGCTCAAGGATTATGTGGATGCGATTAATGTAACGGACAACCAGACCTCTGTTACCCGCCTCAGCAGCTTGGCTGCCTGTATCCATCTGAAACTCATGGGAGTAGAGCCGGTACTGCAAATGGTCACCCGCGACCGGAACAGAATTGCCCTGCAAAGCGATATTCTCGGGGCCGCTTCCTTTGATATAAACAACATCCTCTGCCTGTCCGGTGACCACCAGGTATTCGGAGACTGTCCCGGGGGCCAGAATGTTTTCGACCTTGATTCCATGCAGCTGCTGCAGACGGTCAGGCACATGCGGGACAATGGCAAATTCTTGGGCGGCGATGAAATCAATCGGCCTCCCCGGATGTTTGCCGGAGCCGCGGCAAATCCCTTTGCCGAGCCTTTTAAGATCCGTGTTCCCCGTTTGGCTAAAAAGATTGCTGCAGGTGCAGAGTTTATCCAGACCCAATGCATCTATAATCTTGACAGGTTTGAAGAATGGATGAAAGGGGTTTGTGATCGTGGTTTGCATGAAAAGGTGTATATCCTGGCCGGGGTCACCCCGATGAAATCACTTGGCATGGCACGCTATATGAAAAAAAACGTCCCCGGAATGGATGTCCCCGATGAAGTTATAGACAGGCTTGCCGGTGTTCCCAAGGAACAACAGGCTGAGGAAGGCATGAAAATTTGCCTGGAAACCATAGAACGTCTTAAAGAAGTAAAAGGGGTGAGCGGCTTCCATATCATGGCAATTGAGTGGGAGGAAAAGGTGCCTGAAATTGTTGAACGTGCGGGGCTTTTCCCAAGGCCGGAATAAAAAAGTTTGAATAAGGTAATTATATTTTTGATTGTGGCAAGACATGGTCACTTTGACATGATATTTTGACTAAACTTAAGAGTCATATTTTGGACAAAATGCCGTGCGTAATGACATTGATTTGAAATATTTTAAGAAATGTCTTGAGGAGCGCCTCGAAGTCATAACTGCTGGACAGGAAGACCTAAAAAAAGAGACAGCACCAGTCGAGCTTGACCAGGCTCGTGTAGGTCGTTTATCAC
>PKTW01000065.1 GCA_002868955.1 Desulfobulbaceae bacterium | reverse complement strand
TCCTGGTTGTTGCCGGGGGGCCCAAGGCCTCAATTGCAAATAAGGATTTGGCTTTATTCCTGCCGGCAGCGGCACAACTCTGGAGCCTCAGGCAACTGCAGCAAAAGCTGCAGCGCCTTGATCTGGCTGAAAGACAATTACTGCGCAACTGCAGCCGCACTTTGGTGCTTGAAACCCTTTTTTTTGATCTTATATAGTGGTATAGTGTTGTGTTAATTTCCCTTACTAAGATCAATAATTTAACTTTATGTATTCCAACCCGGACAAGATAATGAACCAGCATCAAGAAAATAACAGTCGGGCTCCAGCCGAAGAAAGCCGGCGAAAGGAACGGCTGGTAAACCATTACAAGGTGCAGTTCCGTCCTGCTGAACAGATCTGGTCCGCTTCTACCAGGCTCCAGGAGCTCCATAAAACCGAGGTCGTCATGGTACAGACAGATCATGGCCTGGAACCTGCCCGTGTACTCACCATAGTTCCACTGTGGCCCGAACATGAGCCACCCCGGGAAACAAACCCTCTGACCATTGTCAGGAGAGCGACCCGGGACGAAACCGCCAAGTATGAAAAACTGGATGACATGGAGCATAACGCCTTCAGGCTTTGCTCCGAGCTCATTGAAAAGCTGAACCTGCCGATGAACCTGGTCAAGGTTGAACGTTTTTTTAACGGCGGAAAAATAATTTTTTATTTTACAGCGGAAAGCCGGGTGGACTTCAGGGAACTGGTCAAAAACCTGGTCCAGGAGTTTCGCACCCGGGTTGAAATGCGCCAGATCGGAGTGCGCCACGAGACCAAGATGTTGGGCGGCCTGGGGTGCTGTGGCCGTGAGCTCTGCTGCTCTTCATTCATCCAGAACTTCGAGTCGGTCTCCATAAAAATGGCAAAGGAGCAGAACCTGCCCCTCAACCCTGCCAAGATATCCGGCGCCTGCAACAGGTTGCTCTGCTGCCTGAACTACGAGTACAAAACCTACAAATCGATCCGTAAAAAAATGCCCAAGGTCGGCAAGAAAAT
The DNA here is from genome assembly GCA_002868955.1 of Desulfobulbaceae bacterium. GTDB lineage: Bacteria > Desulfobacterota > Desulfobulbia > Desulfobulbales > BM004 > BM004. The sequence goes on along the minus strand of PKTW01000065.1, from coordinate 6,446 downwards.
AATGCTGAACGACCGGCAGTATAAAGTGCGGCAGCATAATGTATTAAAGGAATCTATAGTGGTTACCAGCCTTGAGGGAGAAGAACTGACACTCAACAAAGATGAATGGCAAGCTGCCACCCTGTTTGTAGCAAAGGACAAATGAGCCTCTACATTACTACACCCATATACTATGTTAACGCCCAGCCGCACCTTGGTCATGCGTATACGACCATTGTGGCTGACACCTACAGCCGTTTCCGCCGGCTCTGCAAGGAGGATGTCCGTTTTCAGACCGGGACGGATGAACATGGGGATAAGATCGCCGAGGCTGCGGCGGCAGCAGGTATACCACCCAAGGAGTATGCAGACCGCATCAGCAGACTTTTTCAGGAGGCCTGGCCGCTCCTGAATATTGAGCCGGACACCTTTATCCGCACCACCGACGCACACCATGTCAAAACGGTGCAGGAAATTTTACAAAAGGTCCACGACAAAGGTGACATCTACCTGGGAAGCTATTCGGGACTATACTGCCGCGGGTGCGAACGCTTTTTAACCGACAAGGAACTTGTGGACGGCCACTGTCCTGACCATCAGGCCCTGCCGCAGCCAATCTCTGAAAGCAATTATTTTTTCCGCATGAGCAAGTACCAGGAGTGGCTCATTGACCACATTGAAAAGAACCCGGACTTCATCACCCCTGAGCGCTATAAAAACGAAGTCCTCTCCTTCCTGAGCGAACCGCTTGAAGACTTATGCATATCCCGGCCCAAAAGCCGCCTCGATTGGGGCATTCCCCTGCCTTTTGACGCTGGCTTTGTCACCTATGTCTGGTTTGACGCCCTCATTAACTACCTTTCGGGCATCGGCTATCCCGACGGCGAAGAATTCAACCATTATTGGAGTGTGGCAGAACACATCATCGCCAAAGATATCCTGAAGCCGCATGCCATCTACTGGCCGACCATGCTCAGGGCCCTTGGGCTTGCCCCTTATAAGCGCCTCCATGTTCACGGCTACTGGAATATCAATGAGGCCAAAATGTCAAAAAGCATCGGCAATGTTGTGCGGCCTGAAACCCTGCGCCAGGACTTCGGAGTTGATACCCTACGTTATTTCCTCTTGCGCGAGATGTCATTTGGCCTGGATGCCTCCTTCAGTGATGAAACTATCATTGCCCGCCAGAACTCAGACCTGGCTAACGATTTAGGCAATCTATTCAGCCGCTCCCTGACCATGATCAACAAATTTGCCAAAGGCACAGTGCCTGCCCCTGCTGACCTTGAACCGCAGGACAGGGCGCTCGCTGAGGCAGCAACAAGCATGGTGGCCGCATACTCCGCCCACATGAAAAGCTTCGCCTTTCATCGTGCCCTGCAGGAAGCCTGGTCCGTTATCAGCCTGGCAAACAAATACATTGTTACAAGTGAGCCATGGGTCCTTGCCAAGGACCCGGCTAAAACCCCTCGACTCAACACGGTCCTCTACCATCTGGCCGAAACATTACGGCTCATTGGGTTGGTGCTGTTGCCGGTCATGCCGGAGACCAGCATGAAGATGGCTGCCGCCCTGGGAATAACGCCTGAAGTGTTCAGAAAACATAACCTTATCGACCATGGTATTTGGGGGCTTACCGAACCCGGAGTAAAAATACAACTTGGCGCTTCGCTTTTTCCAAGGCTTGACAAGAAAAACGGCCAGAACCGGAGCCCGCAGAAGCAAAAAGTGCAAGCGGTTTCCGGGGAGAGCATTGAAGCGGAAAGTGACATTGGGCTTATCAGCTTTGATGATTTCAGGAAACTTGACTTGCGGGTTGCTGAAATCACGGCTGCAGAAAAAATTGACAAATCAGACCGGCTGCTGAAACTAACGGTAATGGCACCTGAAGAACGTACAGTTGTCGCCGGGATTGCCGAATATTACGAGCCGGAGGAACTGGTCGGCCGCCAGGTCATTATGGTTGCCAATCTGAAGCCGGCCAAACTGATGGGTGTAACTTCTCATGGTATGATACTTGCAGCACGTGACGAGAAGGGCAGGCTGACGCTTTCCTCATTGGCGGCTGGCGCAATGCCGGGAAGCAAGGTATCATAATGCAGTTGCAAAGGAGCTTGAATACATGTTTATGATCAGTAACTTTTTGTTTGCCCTGGCCAAACTGGTTGACTTTGTTTTGGCTGCGTATATGTGGATCATCATAGGACGTGCCATACTCTCCTGGGTTAACCCGGATCCCTACAATCCTATTGTCCGCTTTCTACATGAAGTGACAGAGCCGCTGCTCTCAAGAATCAGGCGCGTCATCCCCGCTTTTGCCGGAGGTATTGATTTTTCTCCTATGATTCTTATACTGGCCATCATCTTCCTGCAGAGTTTTCTGGTGCCGACTCTCAAGCATATGGCTGCAGCAATAGGATAACCTACAACGGAGAAGGAAGAAATGGAGATTACACCGCAGGACATTATTGATAAGGAATTCAGGGTAAAATTCCGCGGTTTCGACATGGCAGAAGTTGATGCCTTTCTTGAGGAAGTGGCTGAAAGTTTTTTTAAGCTTACAGAAGAAAACACGCTTCTGAACGAAAAGGTTTTAGCACTGCAGGAAGATCTGGAAACTCTCGGCAGCATGGCCCCTCAGGGACAGGTTGAACTCCCTGCCGAGTTGGGGAACATCCTGGAAGACCTCAAGCAGGACACCTCAACCATCAGTGTTGAACTTGCCGCCATGAAGCAGGATCGCCAAACCATAGATTCTCTCAAGGAGAAGCTGGAAAAATTCATTGCATCTTTCCAGGAGGCTGGTGCTGAAATGGCGTCGCAACACCAGACCGAATTCCCGGCTGATCTTGCAGACACGCTGGAAAAGTTTAAACAGAGTTCAACAGCAATAGGAGCCGAGCTTAACCTTCTGAAAGAGGATCGGCAATCTTTTGACCTTTTAAAGAAAAACTTCGCGGAGATTATTCATTCAGCTAAAGCCACTGTCTCATCCATGGCTGCAGGGCAGGGACATGCTACAATTCCTGCCGACCTGAGCAAAGCCCTGGAGGATTTCAAACAGGGAAGCAAAACAATCGGTGCTGACCTTGCGACTTTGAAACAGGACGTCGGTGCCATTTCCGGGATGCGTGAGGAAATAAAAAAAGAACTCCAGGAACAGCTCACCGCTCATTTCGCGGGACTTGATGCAAAACTTTCAACTATCAGCGCCATGGATGCCTCTGCAGTCCTGAAATCAAAAGTTCCAACTCCTGTCCCCGGACAAAAAGGGGCCCTGCTTGCCGCCGAGATAGTTGAAGAACCTGAAGGCCGTGGAGAAGACACAAGGCTGCCTGATTACCGGGAAGAAGACGATGCGGCTTTTGCCGGGGACGACCTGGAATTCTTGAGTGAAGATGACATTCTTGATGTCGACAAGCTCAGGGGCATTTTTCAGTCAGTCCTGGATGAGGGCTCCAGCGACGTCCATGACAGCCGTGAGGGAGATGATTTAACCGCCGATCTTTTGTTTCTTGATGACGACGACTTGATGCAGGATGAGCATGAGCCGGAAGTAACCTTTTCCCTGGATGAAAATGAAACTGACAAAAAGCAGAATTACGGAAAACCAAAATCCGTGTAACCTTTTTTACCCCAAATGAAGTGCATCGCCTGCCTGCAGGACAATACCCTCGCGCTGAATGTATATGTGCAGCCGCGCGCCTCAAAAAACAGGGTAGCAGGAATGCACGGCAACGCCATCAAGATCTGTGTAACTGCTCCGCCGGTCGAAAATAGTGCCAATGAGGCTGTTATTCATTTTATCGCAAAGCTGCTCGGGGTCTCAAAATCGTCTGTATCAATAAAAAGCGGCACCCAGGCACGCAATAAAAAGTTAATTATCTGCAATCTCGCTCTGAAGGAAGCGCAGGAAGCTCTCACCAGGGCATTATAGCTAACATGATCAGGTGAACTATGAATAAAGTAATCCCACTGTTTTGTCTAATGCTGCTCTTCTCTCCTTCCCTGGCCTTTGGGGAGTGCGTTGAGGGCGACTGTGTCAACGGCTATGGAAAATATATCTTCCCTGAAGGCGGCCAATATGCCGGTCAATTCGCCAACGGAGAATTTGCCGGCCAGGGCAATCAGGATTATGCGGACGGCAACACCTATGAAGGCATGTTTGAAAACAGCAGCCCCCAAGGCAACGGCACCATGACCTATGCGGACGGCAGTGTCTTCAAAGGACAGTTTGACCATGGCGTGATATCCGGACAGGGCGCCATTGTCTTTCCCAATGGGGCCAAGTATGAAGGCCCATTTAAAGACGGCGTATTTCACGGCACAGGGACCTATACCTATGCGGACGGCAGTAATTATAAAGGGGAATTTAAAAAAGGCCTCTTTGACGGGGAGGGAACCCTGTTCTCCGATGGACAATTGTATGTTGGAGAATTCAAGGAGGGTGAATACTCTGGCAAGGGGACCATTACCTATTATGATAAATCACAGGAAATCGGGGAATGGAAAGATGGGAAATTCAAAGTTTTGCAAAAGATAAAAGCCCCAAAGAAATCCGCGACATCCGAAGATGAGCAGGGTTTCGAAAGTGATGCATTTTTACCCATAGAGCCCTGGGACGCTGAGGGGAATAACGAGCCCGGGCAATAAACTCTGCGCCCGGGCTTTGGACAATCATACCAACTGCGCCATAACGCTGTTTGCCAGCAAGAGGCCCTTATGGGTCAATCGCAGCCTGCCTTCGCCCTCTTCAAGCAATTCCTGGCTTAGCAACCTGTTTAATGTCTCGCCATAGTATATTTGCGGCGTCAGGCCGAACCGTTTCTCCAGGCGGGAATTCGACACCCCCGCAGTCATGCGTAGACCCATGATAACCGTTTCCCGGAAGCGGGCGCACAGTGGCAGAAACTCCGCCTCTTTAAACGGCATGCGCCCAGTATCAATCATTTGGGTGAAGCGGACCGGGTTTTCTTCGCTTTTTATTCTCACTCCTGAAAAACAGGACACCGCTCCTCCGCCCAATCCGACGTAGCTGCCGTTTTCCCAATAATTTATATTATGGATACATGCAAATCCATTACGGGCATAGTTTGATATCTCATAGTGCCTGTATCCGTTAACTGCCAGAATTTCCCGGGCCTGTTCAAACATCGACAGGGTCACCTCTTCATGCGGCAGGTCAAGCCTTTTCCGTCTGACTAATTCTGCAAACGGGGTGTTCCCTTCAATGGTCAACTCATAAACCGAGAGGTGCTCAGGGGCCAGGGCAACAGCTTGCTGCAGGGTCTTTTCCCATTTGGCACTATCCTGGCCCGGCAGGCCATACATCAGGTCCAGGTTGATGTTTTTAAATCCTGCAGCCCGTGCAGACTCAAAGGCATTGAACCCCTCCCGGGCCGTATGTGTTCTGCCGATGTTTTTGAGCATGGCATCTGAAAACGATTGTATACCGATGCTTAGGCGGTTAACCCCGGCTTGTCTAAACCGATCGAGCCTGTCACCATTGAGCGAGTTGGGGTTGGCCTCCAGCGTAACTTCCGGCTTTTTGCCTGGTGTGGCAGTAAAATCATAGGCCTCGAGACAGGCCCTAATAAAGGCTGCCGTTTTTTCAGAATCAACTGAAGAGGGAGTTCCGCCGCCAATAAAAAGAGAATGAAACGTTCTGCCCTTGGACCAGGGGTGGCAGGCCATTGCTTGTGCCTGGCGCTTGAGCGCCTGCATATAGTTGTTTTTGACAGAAAGATTCATGCCCTGGTAGGACACAAAAGAACAATAAGGGCATTTTGATTGACAGAAGGGTATATGCGCGTAAATTCCAGCAGGATCTTCACAAGTTTCAGGGTGAAAACGGGATTCTTTTGTGTCGGGTTTTAACTCCATCCTACTGGCTCAGCAGGCGGCTGCATTCATCACCGATGTTGGCCATTATACCATTATCTGCAAAACTGTATGTTGTCTCAGCTTGACCAATAATAAGATGATCCAGCAGTCTTATATTCATGAAGGAGCAGGCCAGGTAGAGTGTGCGGGTGAGCTTATGGTCCTGGGAGGAGGGCTGCAGCTTTCCTGATGGATGGTTGTGGGCCACAACCATTGCCGCAGCATTATACTCCAGTGCCAGCTTCACCAGTTCACGGGGGTAAACGGTATTGGAGGTAACAGTGCCGCGAGCGACTACCTGTGTATCAATTATGGCGTGTGCGGCATCCAGAAAAATCACGGCAAACACCTCGTGCTGCAAGTCCCGCATGGAGTGGATCAGATATTCGGCAACCTGCCGTGAAGAGTGTAGATATTGTTTTTCCTGCAGCCGGTGTTTCAGGTAGCGCCTTGCTACTCCATGGAGAAAGTGAATGGCAAAGCTGTTGTTCGGCCCAACGCCCTTTATTTTGTGGAGTTCACCGGCAGGTGCCTCGAGCACCCCGGCCAGAGAACCAAAATGCTTGAGAAGGGCCCTGGCCTGA
>PKTW01000153.1 GCA_002868955.1 Desulfobulbaceae bacterium | reverse complement strand
TTACCGGGAGTACTTTTTACCTTTTGAGAACGCTCAAGCATGACAGGCAGTTTCTCTCCCTTGTCGGTTTGTTCTGTATGGCAATGGGTGTTTTTCTGCTGATGCTGGATCTTGTTCTCATTACTTTCATCCATGGGCCGCAACACATCCCTGACTATTTTCTTTTCAACAGGCTGGTTTCGGACACCGGATTTGCCGGGCGCTGGGTGCTCACTGTTTATGTATTTATCAGCGCAGGTTTTTTTATAAGCATTTATCTGCTTGCCAGGAACCTGATTACAAAGTTTAATAACAAAAAGACAGACGAAAATCTTTAAAATTGCGACAGGTGTCATTGAATGAACACCACATGCTCCCATGGCCTCCTAATTGCTCCATTTGCACCCATTCATCAGTATCCGCTGTTCCTGTCCCGCTTCATATTACCCTTGAAAAATATTCACAAACAGTGAGCGTGCACATCAAATGAGAACCCTGGAAAATCTTTTTGACAACAACAGAAAATGGGCCGCGAAAATAAAAGAATCTGACCCGGAATTCTTTGCAAAGCTTTCCAGGCAGCAGAACCCGGAATACCTGTGGATAGGATGCTCTGACAGCCGGGTATCTTCAAACCAGATTGTTGATATGCTGCCGGGCGAAATCTTTGTACACCGCAATATTGCCAATGTTGTTATCCATACTGACTTAAACTGCTTATCTGTTATCCAGTATGCAGTTGAAGTTCTTAAGGTCAAACATATAATAGTCTGCGGGCATTATGGCTGCGGAGGAATTCGGGCCGCGCTTGGAAAAAGAGCCTACGGCCTTATTGACACCTGGCTGCGGCATATTAAAGACGTTTATCGTCACCACCAGGATAAACTTGATGCCATTGCGGATGAAAATGAACGGCTCAACCTCCTTTGCGAATTAAACGTCATTGAACAGGTGGGTAATGTCTGCCATACATCAATTGTCCAAAAAGCCTGGGAGTCCGGGCAGGAGCTTTCAGTGCATGGCTGGATATATTCCATAGAGGAAGGCATATTAAAAAACCTGGATGTCTGTGTTGACGGTGTAAGTGAAATATCTGATACATACAGGGTTTATTGGAAATAAATTCTCAATCCAATAACAAAATCTCTGACTTGACCGTTGGCAGAGGAACAAATGAAAGCAGGAACAATGAAAAAATTCTCGTTAAGCCTGACAGCTGTCATTTACACCTGGTCTTTTATCCTTATCGCCTGCTCAGCCCCGATAGCTCCCATAAATGCTGGGGCTGATGGAGTTGCCCTCAAAGGCTATGATCCTGTAGCATATTTCACGCTGGGGCTGCCCGTTAAAGGACAAAAAGAGTTCCAGTTCGAATGGAAAAATGCCAAGTGGCTCTTTGCCAACACTGAACACCTCACCCTGTTTCAGGAAAACCCGGAAAAATACGCCCCGCAATACGGAGGTTACTGAGCCTATGCTGTTAGCCGTGGGTCCACGGCAGACATAGACCCTGAAGCCTGGTCGATAGTTGACGGCAAACTTTATCTCAATCTCAACAAGGACGTACAAAAAATGTGGGACAACGACCGTCAAGGATATATACAGAAAGCGGACAAAAACTGGCCGCAGCTGTTAGGCAAATAAGTTGAAAAGATCAAGCCCTTTGTTTTGCGCATGCCTGATAACATTTTCTGGCCGCCAGGCACCTGCGTTTGGAAAAGCCTGGCAGGCGGGTAAGTCTTTTCGCAAAGATTTCAAAAACGGTTAAGGTGTTCGCTTTGTTTGCCCCCTGAAAAAGATGCTGCAGACACCCGCAAACAATCTTCCTGGTGCATTATGAAAATTGTCTGGCTGCTTGTCTACTTTGTCGTGCTTATATGGTCTGCCATTGATCCAAAAGATTATTTTACCTGGTTTCTTGAAGTATTTCCCGCCCTCGTTGGTCTTGCTGTAATGGCTGCCACCTACAACCGATTCCGCCTAACCCCCCTTGCCTACTTTCTCATTCTGGTCCACAGTATTATACTCATGGTCGGCGGACATTACACCTATGCCGAGGTCCCTCTTTTTGACTGGATACGGGATAATTTCGGCATGGCTCGGAATAATTATGACAAGATCGGCCACCTGGCCCAGGGATTCATACCTGCAGTTATTGCCCGGGAAATCCTGCTGCGCCTTAAAATACTCTCAAAAAAAAGCTGGCTGGCTTTTCTCGTCATTTGCATCTGCCTGGCAATTAGTGCATTCTATGAGTTGATCGAATGGTGGGCCGCCCTGCTCTCCGGAGCAGCGGCAGAGGCCTTCCTGGGCACCCAGGGTTACATTTGGGACACCCAGTCAGATATGGGACTTGCCTTGCTCGGAACCATACTGGCACTTCTATTGCTGACAAGAATTCACGACAGGCAGTTACTGGACATTAAATAAATCCAACAAAAATATGTATTATCATCACGCTGCTAAGCTCATGGTTAAAATCACTTTGAACAGACAAGAAAAGTCTCTTACATGATCGCAATTTTTTCTCTTTTTACCATTGCAATCCTGTCTCTTCTGGTAACAAGAATTGCGGCAATGGCCTTAATGCTTACCGGACTCTCCCGTGAAGCAGCCCGATTCCAGGCACGCTCTGCATTCTCCGGGGTAGGCTATACCACCACCGAATCCGAATTGATCATGAATCACCCGGTGCGGAGAAAGATCATCATGATCATCATGCTGCTTGGCAATATCGGTATTGCAACGGTGGTGGCAACCGTCATAGTCTCGCTGCTCAGTACTGCAGGTTCAGAGAACTGGCTACGGAACGTCCTGCTGTTTATTGGCTGTCTCAGTCTATTATGGGTCATTGCAGTAAGCCATTTCGTGGAGCGCAACCTGAACCGCATAATTGCCTGGGGATTAAAGAAGTGGACCCGGCTCGATGTCCAGGATTATGTCGCCATCCTGCACCTGCAGAATGAATTTGCCGTATGGGAAATGAAGATGGAGCCAAATGACTGGTTGAGCGGCAAATCACTCATTGAGGCAGGGCTGTCCAGCGAAGGGGTCCTTATTCTGGGAATCCAGAGAATAAACGGCCTTTATATTGGGGCACCGCAAGGTATAAGCAGAATTCATGCAGGAGATGTCCTGGTCATGTATGGGCCGCTGCCACGGCTTGAAGAACTTGATCGGCGCTATGCTGGGAAGGCAGGTGACCAGGCGCACCAGGAAGCAATAGTTGAACATCAGGCAGAGTTAAAAGCCCAGGCAGAGATTGATGAACAAAAAAATGACCCGAACGAGGCGCACCCCAAGGAGGCATAAATGGCTCGTATAGGTATACTTACATGTTCAAACTGCACCCAGGATACAAACTGCGCTTCCGTAGTCTGCCTAGGGGACATGAGGAAACGCAGAGGCTTTTTTGAGCGTTATCAAAATGACGAAAAACTGGATCTTATCGGCATTATAAACTGTTCAGGCTGCCCTACCCTGGCAGCGCCTGAAAAAATCCTGAAACGGGTCAAGGCCCTTGCAGACTATAAGCTTGACGCCTTGCATCTTTCTTATTGCATGACTGCGCTCTGCCCTTTCCTGAATAAATACCAGGCAGTCATTGCACAGGCTTATCCCGATCTTGAGATCGTTTCAGGGACACATATCCCCAAGGATAAGATGCAGTTCCGCAGTGATGTCAAAGAGCTGCTCTGTCCGACAGTCTCTGTGGTTCAGGATATGAATGATATTATTAAAGGTACGTTGCAAAAAAATAATGAATGAAGCCGAGGAATACCTATGCTCCTTAAAGTTACTGGCAAACAGCCCAACTCTAAAATGTGCCTGGTCTGCGGGTTGAAAAACCAGTTTGGCCTGCACACGAACTTTTATGAACTTGATAACAACGAACTGTTGGCAATCTTCAAACCCAGGAAGGAACACCAGAGTTATCCCGGCCGTTTGCATGGAGGAATTATCTCAACCATACTCGATGAAACAATTGGCCGTGCTATCATGATACAATCTGAAGGAGCAATCTGGGGTGTCACCATAGATCTGCAGATCCGTTTCAAAAAACCAGCACCCCTGGATGAGAAACTGCGTGTAGTCGGCCGAATTACCCAAAACAGCAGCAGATTCTTTGAGGGCACCGGGGAATTATTACTGCATGACGGTTCAGTGGCAGCTGAAGGATACGGAAAATACCTTAAAACACCTTTGGAGAAAATTGCCGATTTTGACGAAGAAGCCCAGGAATGGAAAGTTGTGAACTCCCCGCAAGATCCGAGGGAAATAACCCTCTAGTTTTATAAAACAAATCATTAATATTACTGTCATGTCCAATCATCATGTCTGTCCCTGGTGGCTTGCCTACAGCTTTGATAATCCTTTGCGCCGATTGATACATAACCCCCGGGAAATTCTTTCCGCCTATGTGAAAGAAGGAATGACTGCCATTGATATTGGCTGTGGCATGGGCTTCTTTACCTTGGGGCTGGCTGAGCTTGTTGGGGATACAGGGCTGGTTATCGCTGCTGACCTGCAGCAGCAGATGCTTGATATTATGCTGAAACGGGCCACAGGAAAAGGGCTGGCGCATCGAATTATTCCACAGCGCGCTAACCCGACCGCAATCGGCGTTACAACTCCTGTTGACTTTGGCCTGGCATTCTGGATGATCCACGAAGTCCCGGATCCCACAATTTTTTTCAAAGAAGTTAAGGCAATTCTCAAGCCTTCAGCAAAACTGCTTTATGCTGAACCGGCCTGGCATGTTTCTGCAAGCAAATACCAGAAAATCTTAGCTGTTGCTGAAAAAACAGGCCTCAGCATGAGCATGGCACTTAAAATACGGTTCAGCAGGGCTGCCCTTTTGGAAAACAAGGCCTGAACTGTTGTTCACGGCAGCAGTCCACACTATTTTCTGCCGCTGCATGGAGCTAAATAGTGCTGCACAGATTAATTCATTGATTTAACAAACAAATTTAATTTATATTCATGGGTGCACAGATGGCACAGATGGTGACAGCCGGTTTACAGACATGAACTCTACCAGTGAAAGAAGTAAATTCAATGTAACAGTTGCAGCCTCCTGGCTGCTGCTGGTCGTACTCGTCACACTTATCCTGCAGAGCCTCTCTTTTCTTTTCATCCCGCTGTGCTTCGCCATCCTTGCCTGTTATGCCCTCGGCATCCCCCTGGATTTCCTGAAACGGTTCAGGCTGCCGGGCTTTGTGCGCATAATACTGGTTGTGGGGCTCGTGCTGCTTTTCATCTACATGCTCGGCAAACTCGTGGTACTCAACGTCGCCGACTTCCAGGCGCAATTGCCGGCATACGAAACAAAATTCTGGGAATACGCTGACATCATCCTTTCACGATTCGATATCTCCCGGGTCCAAGCTAATGAGGCCATGGATGCGTTCCTGAGCAAGATCAAACAGAGCGGATTCTCCTTTCCCCGCCTCGTGCAGAACTTGAGCGGCTCCTTCTTCTCCTTTCTCGGTAATGTGTTGTGGGTAGTGCTGTTTATGGCCTTTATCCTGGCTGAGCGTGAATCTTTTACTAAGCGGTTGGTAAATCAGCTCGGCAGGGAAAATGCTGAACCTATTTTAAAATCACTGCAACAGATCAACAATTCAGTTCAACAGTATCTGGGTTTAAAAACCCTTATCAGCTTTTTAACCGGAGCTCTCGTCACCATTGTTCTTACCATAGCCGGTGTTGACTTTGCCCTGCTCTGGGGGGTCTTGACCTTTATCTTAAACTTCATACCAACCATTGGTTCAATTGTTGCCACCCTGCCACCAATTGCCATCACTTTGTTCCAGTCTGCATCAATCAGCAAAACACTTGTTATTGCAATTCTGCTTCTCTGCATTCAGTTCCTGGTCGGTAATGTCCTGGAACCAAAATTAATGGGACGCGGTTTGAATTTAAGCCCACTTGTTGTGCTTTTCTCCCTCATCTTCTGGGGATGGCTCTGGGGTATCCCGGGCATGCTGCTCTCGATTCCTCTGACTGCAGCAATCAGGATCGCCATGGAGCAAATTGAAGCCACGAAGACGGTTGCCGTTTTAATAAGCAGTAAATAATATTTTTTACAGGACCAAAGGAGTAATTTACCATGAGCAAACAAATTGATTTTACCTGCAGCAAATGCAGCGCTGCCTGGCGTAAAAGTGGCAGCACCAACTGCTGGAGTGTTGACCCGGAAAACCAACCGGCCAAACCGGGTAACTGCCCTACAAGGGACCATTCCGACATTATTAAGGAATCCTTTGAGCTCTATAAGGGTGATGCTGAAGATGCCAGGATGGCCAGCGTTGCAGCCAAGGTGGAAGGCCTCTGCTACCAACCCATACCCGGAAGTGATGCGATAAATGCCCGTTGGACGAGGGTGGAAGATACAATAGCCTTTGCCAAGCTTATGGGGTACCAAAAGATAGGCATGGCAACCTGTATCGGCCTGTTGGATGAAACAAACCGTTTGGCTGCTATTCTGGAGGCACAGGGTTTCAAGCCGGTCAGTGTCTGCTGCAAGTCAGGCAGCATTGACAAGTTGGAACTTGGACTCACCGAGGCAGAAAAAGTGCGTCCCAACACCTTTGAACCCGCCTGTAATCCAGTAGCCCAGGCCAGGCTTTTAAATCGGGCCGGGACAGACCTTAATATCATAGTCGGACTTTGCGTGGGCCACGATATCCTGTTTACCAAGTATTGCGACGCTCCTGTCACCACCCTTGTGGTAAAGGATCGTGTTGCCGGCCACAACCCGGTATCCGTCCTCTACGGGCAGAATTTCTATTACAAGCGCTTACAGAAACAACCTGTCCTTCAGGATGACTGATACCGCTACAACATGGCAGAAAACAAGGATATCCTTTCCCAGGAAGCGGAACGCATTAGAGATGAACTGCAACAGCATTTTGTCCATTCTTCGATAGAATGCCCCTATGGTCTTCCATTTCAGGCTGTTTACAACCAGGCCATCTTTGACACCGTTCCTGATTTTGTCATGGATGCATACCTCGCATCCGGTTATCGTCGTAACGGTAATATCATCTATAATATGCATTGTTCCGGGTGCAAGGCGTGCATTCCTCTCCGTATTACCCCCAAAGAATTTATACCGAGCCGGAATCAAAAAAGGGTCTTGCGGAAAAACCAGGATATTACCCTTGAAATTAACCCTCTCACCTGCAGTGAGGAGAATCTGGCGCTGCTGGAAAAATTTCTGGCTTCCCGATACCCCGGCCGGGAAAGTGTTCCGCTTGATTATTATACAGGTTTCTTCCTCAACAACATAACCAACACCGTCGAGTTCAGTTACCGCACCGGGTCTAAACTGATAGGTGTCGCCATTGTCGATTTAAGCACTGCCTGGCTCAATGTTGTCTTTTTTTATTTTGATCCTGAAGAAAAAAAAAGAAGTCCCGGAACCTACAATATTTTATATCTCATTAAATTCTGCCAGCAGAAAGAAATAAAATTCATATATCTCGGTTACTGGATTGAAGGTGTGAATGCAATGAGCTATAAGGCAAGATTCAAACCCCAT
>PKTW01000155.1 GCA_002868955.1 Desulfobulbaceae bacterium | reverse complement strand
TGGTTTTGGGGTCGGGACTGCCAATGTCAGAGGCAAGGCTCACGCAAGGCATTATCAACGTGATAAAAGTGGCAACCAGTAGCAATTGGTTTATTTTACTTTTTAAATGAGCTGTTTTATACATAGCACCCCTCCTATAAAAAATTTCATTAGATAATTGGCTTAGTTCCTCAATTCAGGTTATCATCTTTATAATATTTCGTTCCTTTTCCAGTTAGTTCCACAGCGAGCCCGTCGTCGGCCAGCTGATACATCCATACTCCCGGTGATACTGACATCGCTCCTGCAAAAGCTCCTCCTTCTTCACCCATCTTAGCAGCAGCAGTAGCTTGGCCACCGAACTCCCATCCGGAATTGACAAACGAATCAACATGGCTCTGCTTATCAAAAACAAAAATGACGCTGAATTTTTTGATGCCCATTCCAAGTCCTGCCTGGGCTTCTATCATTCTCATAAAAACTTCCTTGTTGTTTTTCTTATCAAAGAGAATGCCTTTACCGGTACCACCTCCGACAACAAGTATCTTTGTTCCGAAGTTGTTAAAAACAGCATAGCCGGCTGATTTAGATATGGCCGACTTTGCTCCGGGCTGGAGCTTATAGAGCCTGCTGAGCGTTTCATTCACCATTTTACGAATATCGGCTTTCTCCTGTTTGCCCTCTTCCTGTTTTTCCGCCTCGGTTTTATCCTTGCCGAAAAGAGCATAAGCGTTGTTGTTGATATTGAATACTAAAGCAAACGCAACTACCATAAGCAGAAATTGGATTCCTTTTTTCATCTTTTCCCTCCTTGACTTAAAAATTAAAAAACCGAGCCATCCTTAATTGGACAACTCGGCTTCGATGTAACTTACAGCCTAGTTATCTCAGAACTGTGGCTTTACGTTACTATTAAATTTCCCTAATGAACCCTGATTTACCTAAGGTCATATATAAAAATAGGGAGGGAGTCAACCAAAACAGGCATTTTGGAGTTATTATCGACAGGAATCTAGAGAGTCAGCCCTGGGAATTAACCGCTAAAAATGCTTCCGTACACTGTGGGCTATCTATAAAACCATACGGAATCCCGAAAAAGGCGGAGGGGGGTCGAATATCTTGAACTACCATACTAAATGTGGATATAAATTATTAAAAAGAATTAATTAGAAGATAGGAATAAAGATTCAGGAAAAATTACGAGGAAAAATTCATTGACTGTGGGGAATACTGTGGGGAACAAGAAAAGAAACCAAAGAAAAAGGGACTCAGCAAAATCGCTGAATCCCTTTTCCCTACTGCTGGCGGGGCCGACGAGACTCGAACTCGCGACCTCCGGCGTGACAGGCCGGCGTTCTAACCAAACTGAACTACGACCCCGCAATATTATTGAAAATTGAACATTAAAATTTTCTGTCAATCGTCGTTTTGTCTCGTTAAACGACAATCTTCAATTTTCACTGTCAATGGTGGGCGGAACAGGGCTTGAACCTGTGACCCCCGGCTTGTAAGGCCGATGCTCTCCCAACTGAGCTACCCGCCCTCCTTAATAGAAGAGTTTTAATAACAGTTAGACCTTGATGAAGTCAAGCAAAAAACTATGGTAAAAGTCGTTATTTCTTAATGGGGAATATTATGTACTGATGCAGTAATATCGGCACTCACAGACTCAATTGGAACTTCAGTGAAAAGCGCTGTACCTGCCTTGAGCACCAATGCTTTCTGCAACACTTCGTCCATGTGTTCGACCAGTTCTATCTTCAATAATTTACGCACACGTATCGGCACTTCTTTCAGGTTGCGCTCATTCTCCCTGGGTATCAAAACATGTTTGATGTTGCCCCGCCTCGCTGCCAGCAGTTTTTCAGTCAGGCCACCTATGGGAAGTACCCTGCCCCGCAACGTAATTTCCCCGGTCATGGCAATATCACGCCGGACAGGAATCTTTAATAAAGCCGAAACCAAGGAGGTTGCCATGGTGATTCCTGCAGAAGGACCATCCTTGGGAATTGCCCCTTCTGGAACATGGACATGGATATCCAGTTTCTGGTAAAAATCCGGTAGCAAGCCAAGGCGCAGGGCCCTGGAACGCACATAGCTCAGGGCTGCCTGGGCAGACTCCTGCATGACATCCCCCAATTTTCCGGTAATAGTCAGTTTGCCCTTACCCGGCATAAGAGTCGTTTCAATCTGCAGCAGTTCACCGCCCACCTCTGTCCAGGCAAGTCCTGTTGACAGACCCACTTCGTCTTTTTCCTCTGCCAGGCCAAAACGAAATCTCGGAATGCCAAGATACCTGTGGATTGTTTTTGCAGTGATCCTGAACTTTTTGTCTGTCTCGTTTTTCTTCAATTTTTCCCGTGCCACCTTACGGCACACAGAAGCAATATTACGTTCAAGATTACGGACGCCTGCCTCCCTGGTATATCTTCTGGTAATCTCCAGGATGCTTCTTTCGTTAAATGTGATATCATCAGGTTTGAAACCGTTTGCTTCAAGCTGTTTCGGGATAAGGAATCCCTGGGCTATTTTGAGCTTATCCTCTTCGGTGTAACCATCGAGCTTGATAATCTCCATACGGTCCTGCAATGGAGGTGGTATAGAATGCAGGTTATTGGCCGTGGTCACAAAGAATATGTCTGAAAGGTCATAATCCAGGTCGAGATAGTGATCATTGAACGAATGGTTCTGTTCCGGATCAAGGACCTCAAGAAGGGCTGACGCCGGGTCACCCCGAAAGTCCATGCTCATCTTGTCGACCTCATCAAGACAGAAAAGGGGATTTATGACCTTGGCCTTCTGCATTGATTGCAGAATTTTACCCGGCAAGGCCCCGATATAGGTCCGCCGATGCCCCCTTATTTCCGCCTCATCCCGGACACCGCCCAGTGAAAGCCGGATATATTTCCGCTCCATTGCCCGGGCAATGGATTTGCACAGGGATGTCTTGCCAACACCAGGAGGTCCGACCAGGCAGAGAATCGGGCCCTTTATCTTTTTAACCTGAGCCTGCACTGCCAGGTATTCAATGATTCTTTCCTTGGGTTTTATGAGACCGTAATGGTCTTCTTCAAGGATTGCCTCAGCTTGGTTTATATCAATTTTTGACTTGGTTTTCTCATACCAGGGCAGGTTGAGAATGGTGTCAATGTAATTTCTGACAACAGTCGCTTCAGCAGACATGGGCTGCATGAATTTCAATTTCTTGAATTCCTGCGTAACCTTGGCAGAAACATGCTTGGGGAGTTTTTTGTTCTCAATTGCCTTTTCGAGTTCCGCCAGCCCGCTGCCGTCTTCCTCACCACCACCCATTTCCTGCTGGATCACCCGCATTTGCTCATTGAGATAGTAATCCTTCTGGGTTTTTTCCATCTTGTTTTTAACACGCGTCCGAATTGTCTGCTCAAGCTTGGCAATCTCAATTTCCCGCTGAATAAATTCAAGGGTTGACTTGAGGCGTTCAAGAACAGAAAAAACTTCCAAGATTACCTGTTTTTCTTTAGTCTGCAGCGGCAGATGGGAAACACAGACATCAACAAAACGCGATGGATCCGTTATTGCACCAAGGGATTTCAACACCTCTTTAGGTATTTTCTTGTTTGTCTTGATGTATTCCTCAAAGGCCGCACGTATCTCCCGCATATAGGCAATTATTTCAGAGCCATCATCGTCTGTTTCAGGAGCCTCTTCGATGACAGCGGCCATGAAATTGGGCTGGGGTTGAAAGGCAATTATCCTGCCTCGTCTCTTGCCCTCTACAAGAGCCTTGATGGTTCCGTCCGGCAACCGCAGCAATTGCATGACAACCGCAATGGTTCCAACAGAATGCAGTGATTCCGGTTGAGGTTCATCCTCATTGGCATCCCACTGAGTAACCAGGAAGATTTCGGTTTTCTTGGACATTGCATTTTCAAGGGCCTTAATGGATTTCTGGCGTCCGACAACCAACGGAGCCACCATATGGGGAAATACCACAATGTCACGCAGCGGCATTAATGGATATATCTTGTTTTCTTTTTCTGATTCAATCATAGCTAACTTTATACTGTTTTATGCGCTTTTCTTTTTTTCCGAATTATCATAAAGGACCACCGGGTAGTCTCCATTTACAATTACCTGTTCGCTGATGACACACTCCCGCGCAGCAGGTTCCGAGGGAAGCTCAAACATGACATCCAGCATGGCTGTTTCCATAACGGAACGAAGTCCGCGGGCACCAGCCTGCCGCTTCAAAGCTTCACGGGCAATTGCCAGCAGGGCACCTTCCGTGAAACGCAGACGGATGTTATCAAATTCAAAAAGTTTTTCATACTGCTTGGTCAAAGCGTTTTTAGGCTCACGCAGTATGCGGACAAGATCATCCTCGTTGAGTTCCTTCATGGTGGCAATTACCGGCAGCCGGCCCATTAATTCCGGAATCAAACCGAAATGCAGAAGATCTTCAGACCGCACCAGGACAAGATAATCACCAACATTCTTTTCCGCAGTACTGACGACCTTGGCACCAAAACCCATAGATTTTGTTCCGGTTCGCTTTTTGATCACTCTGTCAAGCCCGACAAAGGCACCGCCACAGATAAAAAGGATGTTGCTGGTATCTATTTTCACTAATTCCTGCTGCGGATGCTTGCGTCCGCCTTTGGGGGGTACGCTCGCTATGGTGCCCTCAATAATTTTAAGAAGAGCCTGCTGCACACCCTCTCCCGAAACATCGCGAGTAATTGAGGGGCTGTCGGTCTTACGGGCTATTTTATCAATTTCATCAATATAGATAATACCGCGGCTTGCTTTCTTGACATCATAATCGGCTGCCTGCAAAAGGCTGACCAGGATGTTCTCGACATCTTCGCCAACATACCCGGCTTCAGTAAGAGTGGTGGCATCGGCCATGGTAAAAGGGACATTGAGAATCTTGGCCAGGGTCTGGGCCATCAGAGTTTTGCCACTGCCTGTCGGACCGATGAGAATGATATTGCTCTTCTGGAGCTCTACCTGATTCTCTTCACCCCGGTTCAAAGCATCGATACGCTTGAAATGATTATGTACAGCTACAGAAAGAACCCGCTTTGCATATTCCTGGCCTATTACATAGTCATCGAGATGATTTTTGATTTCTATGGGCTTTAAGACCGCAGGTTTTTCCTGGGTACCACTCTCGTCAGGAGTTGTCCCCTCTAAAACTATCTCATTACACAATTCAATACATTCATCACAGATGTAAACAGCAGGGCCTGCGATCAGCTTGGCAACATCCTCCTGACTTTTCCCACAAAAGGAACAATAACAGGTAGAATCATTATCGCTGTGCTTCTTTGTCACTATTCTGTCTCCTCATCAATTTTTGCCCTTTTTTCGAGAACCCTGTCTATTATACCATACTTTTTAGCTTCTTCAGCACTCATAAAATAATCACGCTCGGTATCCTTCTTGATCTTGCGGATATTCTGGCCCGTATGTTGAGCAAGTATCTTGTTCAAATCACTACGCATTCGCAAAATTTCCTGGGCATGGATATCAATGTCCGTAGCCTGTCCCTGAAAACCTCCCATAGGTTGATGAATAAGAATCCTCGCATTCGGCAGAGCGTAACGTTTACCCTTGGTGCCTGCAGCAAGCAGAAGAGCTCCCATGCTGGCAGCCTGTCCCATGCAGAGGGTAACAATATCGCAGCGGACATAGCGCATTGTGTCATAAATTGCCAATCCGGCTGTGACTACACCGCCGGGAGAATTTACATAAAAGGTAATATCCTTATCCGGGTCTTCTGCTTCAAGAAAAAGCATCTGGGCAATAACAAGGCTTGCAATCTCGTCTGTGACCGGTGTTCCCAAAAAGATGATGCGCTCCTTTAAAAGTCTCGAATATATGTCATAAGCCCTTTCTCCGCGAGGACTCTGTTCCACTACCATGGGAATAAGGTTCATACCTATTCTCCTGCTGTTTCTTTGTTGTCATTGCCTTCCTCAGCCGTTTCAGATCCGACTTTAAAAGATTTCTTGGCCTCATTTTTCTCTTCTGCATCAACCGGGATATACTTTGCTTCGTTACGGAGAAACTTCAATATCTTCTCGTTTAAAAGCTCGTTCATAAAGGGCAGCATATCATCACGGTTCTTGAAATATCCCTTAACCTCCGAAACAGTCATATTGTATTGTTTTGCAATCCTGGCAAAACCGTTATTTAAATCTTCATCCAGAACTTTTATCTCTTCCTGCTCAGCAATCTTTTTCAGGATGAAATCGCCGCGCACCCTTTTGACTGCGGTTTCACGATAGCGCTCTTCAGTTTCGGCCCGATTGATGCCTGCGGCTTCAAGAGATAAACCTCCACGCTGAAGGGTCTCTTCTGTTTGTTTAATGTATTCATTAATTTCATATTGCACAAGGCGTGAAGGAACTTCAAATTGATTCGCCGCAAGCAGCTTCTGCATTATCCGGTCGGAAATATCTCCCTCCAGGGCTTGTTCCTTTTCGGCGAGGATCTTTTCCTTAATATGCTGACGCAAAGCTGAAAGCGAATCAAAGTCTTCTCCGACATCCCTGGCAAACTCATCATCAAGCTCCGGCAATACGCGTTCCTTAATGTCATTTATCCTGACTTTGAATTCTATTTTCTTGCCTGCCAAAAGCGGGTTGGGT
Organism: Desulfobulbaceae bacterium; assembly: GCA_002868955.1. Classification (GTDB taxonomy): domain Bacteria; phylum Desulfobacterota; class Desulfobulbia; order Desulfobulbales; family BM004; genus BM004. The sequence continues at coordinate 1,009 of PKTW01000155.1, read as the reverse complement.
GAATCAGCGTCAAAATCAACCTCAACTGATGCTTCCTCCCCTTTTTGCATACCAATAAGTTTATTCTCAAATTCCTGTCCATGCCGCCCTGTGCCAACATCCACATTGACATTTTCCCCATGCACCTGCTTTAACTGCTCCCCTTCATGAAAGCCGTCAAAATCAGCTATAACAATATCTCTTTCCTGGACAGCACGGTCTTCAACACTGCGTAACGGCGCAACTTCCCTGCGCAGTCCATCAATTGCTGAGTCAATCTCTGCATCAGTGACAGTGATTTTCTCTTTTTCGATATCCATTCCTTTATAATCCTGTAATTTAAACTGAGGACGGGTATCAACTTCAGCTTCATAGGAGAAGCTGCCATCCTCTTCAAAGACAGGTGTTTTTATCTCTGGATGGGCGACCACATCAAGTTTTTCTTTTTCAACGGCATCAAAATATGTCGCCTGGACAAGTTTTTCAGCCACTTCTGCGCGCACCTGATGCCCATAGGTTTGTTCAAGAATATGACGTGGGACCTTGCCCCGCCTGAATCCCTTTATTCTGGCCTCATTTTTGATCTTGCGGAATCCAGCATCAAGTTCTTTAGTTACTTCCTCTTCCGGAAGCACAATTTTCAATTTTTTGGTCAGAACTCCAACCTCGTTCACAGTCACCTGCATCAAACACCTTCCTTTTTCCTGATAATGTTAATTTTTAACTTATGTATATTTCCTTTTCTCGATGAAAAAAAGTTATTTCTGAAAGCAAACTCGGGGATCCTATCCCAAAAGGTCCTACAGTCATAAACCGGATCTTATAAAAATCAATTGATTCCTTGTGTAATAATTAGCGGCAAGAAGCTTTTATGAGGCCAACATCCTTACCTGACCTGGTGCGAGAGGGGGGAGTTGAACCCCCATGCACGCTAGTGCGCTGGATCCTAAATCCAGTGCGTCTACCAGTTCCGCCACTCTCGCTTTAACATTAAATTATTAACCAATTTAGTATTCTCAGTCAAGGTTGA
>PKTW01000028.1 GCA_002868955.1 Desulfobulbaceae bacterium | reverse complement strand
TAGAAGTCCTTGGTGAATTTTTGATCCACGGCACCTCCATAGCGCCATGAATCCGTTGCATTGACGTCATCATAGAACTGATTGAAACCGGCCACCTGCGTAGGTTCTAGAGTTTGATCTGTAATAAGCGTTCTCTTGAAGGTTTTGAATGCAGCCCCGCGAAGAGTTGTGTCAGGAGTTAGATCCCAGCTAATGCCTAATTTGGGATTGAATTGATCGTTATCAAGATTTTGATCACCTGTTGTTTCATCCAATTCAAATGAATCATAGCTGGCTCCGAGAGTTACCGTTATGTCCTTTAGCATTTGGATATAGGAATATAAGTAAAAATTGACATGGTCTATATCAAATTTCTGCAAATAAGGGCCATCTGCGAATATTAAACTCGGTGGCTCATCCGGAATGTAGTAAACTTCAAAAGCACTCGAAAGGTCCTGTTCAATAGAAAAATAACCTACACCAGCAACAGTTTTTATTTTTTCTGCACTGAACAGGTGCTGCAACTCTCCACTGTGTGCCTCCTGGTCAGTATTGTAAGGAAATATCAACTCCAGATCATACGGTTCAAAAAAGCCAACAGGATCATAAAAACCTATGGTAAGATTATCTGTCATATCCTGATAGGAAAAATTTCCGATCACGATAGATCTTGGCGTAAATTGATGTCGAATACCTATACGATATGTGTCCATTTCATCTTTTTGGCGATAAGTCGGGAAAAAATTGTCCTCAAAAAAGTATTGGGCCCAGTCGCCATTATCAATTTCCCGGTTACGGTATTCTGCCTGGATACTTGTTTTGTGAGTCAATTCCAGTTGACCAAAAATATTAGCTATTACGTCATCCTGGTCATGATTTGTTCCCCACCCGTCAGTGTCAAATGAGCTGTAACCACCACTAAAGGATAACTTTTTATAGATGCCCGAGATTACGGCCTCCCCTCCTTTCGTGCTGTTTTCACCGATCAAACCACTTGCTTGAAAAGCAATTTGATTGCGATTGAACAGGGGATTGAATTCACTAAAGGAAGCACCAGCGGCACCACCGGAACTGACAAGACCAAGGCTACTTTCCGCCAGTTGCGGCTGGATTGGGGTCATGTTAGCAGGTTGGAGCAACTGGGACTGCAGCAGTTCACTTACCCTGGCAATTTCATGGCGCGGCAGGGCGGCATAGGAGTCAGCCAGAAACCGGTGGGCCGAATAGTTGGTCGGGGCGGTATTGACTGAATTATACCCTTCAACCAAGGCCCGCTGCTGGAAGCCGAGATCACTGTAAATCCTTGCCAGGCTGGCGCTCCGTGCAGCAAGGTCTGAATCGAGCATGAGCTTGGAGCGGTAGACCGCCCTGTTGTCGTTTAACTCTATGGCTGTCTGCAGGTCATGCAGGGCCTCGACAGGCTGGTTGATGGTCTGCTTGCGGATGGCGTCATAAAACCAGGGCGTCGGATCATTGGGATCAAGTTCCTTTGCTATGGCATATTCGCGGCCATCCAGATCCGTGCGCTTTTCTTCATAATAGGCCTTGCCCAGGTAGCTGCGTATCAGTGAACTGTTTGAATCAAGGCTGGCAGCAATCTCAATTTCCCTTCTGCCCTCCTCAAGTTTGCCATCACGGATCTTGGCAAGTCCCAGTCCAAGCCTTGGCAGGGAATCGGCCTGGTCAAGTTCAATGGCCTTGTTAAAAGCAGTCCTGGCATCAATAGTATTTATCTGCGTGAGGTAGGCAAAACCTAACACAGTCTGCGTTCGTGAAAGGTTCGGGTTGAGTTCAACCGCCTTTTGCGCTGCCTCAAGTGCTTTATCCAGGTCGCCAAAAGATGAGTGGAGTTCGGCCAGCCGTGCCCAGGCGAGCGCATTGTCAGGCTCCAGTTCCACGGCTTTTTCAAGGGTGACCCGTGCAGATTCAAGATCAAAACCAGCCTGCTGGGCATAGGAAAGAGCAATTTGCGCAGTTGCTGATGAAGGATCTGCCGCTACAGCTTTATTGGCAGCATTCATGGCTCCTTCCTTATCATTCTGCACCACGGCAATGATGGTCTGCAGGGAAAGTGCTCCACTGTTTGCCGGGTCAGCACTTAAGGCCTGCTTGATCTTGCTGCCTGCCTCATCAACCCTGCCCACGGAAAGCAGTTGTGCAGCCTCATTGACCAGAGAGTCAGGTCCCGGACCATCGAGGACCGGAGGATAATGCAGGGCCCAGCGTACTGCGTCACGCGGCTGTGCCACAACCTGCAATACCGGGGCCTTGCCGGCTTCTGCCACGGCGGACTGGCCGCTGGTCAACGAAAGATTGCCGGACTCGTTTGCTGCCAGTACTTTTCCTTCAAACACGGATATAAAGGTCTTATTGTCAGCAACCTTTATGAAGAATTCCGTGCCTTCCACACCGGCGTTTACAAATCCGGTCCGGACTTCCAGGTTCCTGGGAAGGCGGCTGAAGAAGTGCGCCGCACCTTCTATAAGATCAAGCTTTGCTGCACTTTTAAAGAGATCGGCAAGGCCGGAACTCTCTTCCTCCATTCCTGCCAGGGTGATGGTTGAGTTCTGGTCAAGACGAAGAAGCGGCTGGTTGGCAAAGGAGAGATCAGCCCGGCTTTCATCCAGGACCCGGATCTGGTCGCCTGCACAGAACGTTTCATCAGGCTGCACCTGCTGCCACTGAGTCTCGCCATCCCTCTTTGCTTCAACTTTGCCCTCAACAGAAACAGCTTTGGCAACCCACTGCTCGCATGTTTTTGCCGATACACTCAAGGGAGCAATTATCATTGATAAGAAAATTATCAATGACAACAGGAAAAGGAACTTGCTCAACCAGCCTTTCAAAATTCTTTTTGATCCACAACTACTCAGCAATAATGAATGTCTCGCCCTGCATTCTCTCCTGCTCGTCATGAGTAAGCTCCTTTTTTTACCTGCCTTTTTGCCACGAAGTCGTTCCTCGGCTGGAAAAATCCCCTATCACAGGAACTGCGCTTCTGGCATGTTATTAGATAAAAACTCCCATTCCCTCCAAAAAATACAACCTCTCGTGTTGCGACCTGTAACCCGCACAAAATATCAGCTAGGTTACAGATTTGCGTATTTCACTTTTGCTTCTTCATTGAAGACAATGATAACGTCCGATTCACTCCTTGCTAAATATCTATCCTGTCATAAAAATCCCTAAATATATTATCCCCCAAAGCATGACCGGCAGCCATTTCAAGCTGTTGAACAGTAAACCGCCTGCTTTTTCTTCCTGGTGCCTGCGCCGGAGAATCTGCAGGAATAGGTATGACAGAGCCATGCCTCCGAGCAGGAATGCAACCTGCCAGAACCTGACAATCCCGGGTGAGGCTGTGACACTGAGAAAATCAAGGTTGATGCCGAATTGCCTGCCCAGCACAGGGAAAAAAGTACCAAGCCGGGTGAGAAGTGGCTTGAGCTGGTAGACAAACTCAAAGGCAAAGGCAAGCGGTATGATCGCATGGGTAAAGAGCTCTCCCTTTTTCACAGTTTTGTTTTTCAGTTTTGCAAAGGATACATTGCCTGCTGCCTGGATAAAGCCATAGGAAATGGCGATGCAGAGCAGCAGGAGCAACCCATACAGCAGCCAGGTCGAATGGGTGTTGGCTTCCAGGGTCTGCACGAAACTTGTATGTTCAATACCGCGGAATAATTGCGTCCCAAGGATTACCGGCACAAAGATGGTGGTGACCTTTTCAGGTTTGATGGTGGCCCATAATTCATGGCCGGGCATACGCAGGTTCAAGGCAGGAGAATCATTCGGACATGTCTTGACACAATTGCCGCACAGGATGCAGTTCTGGTTCGAACTTAAGGAGAACGGACCCTGGTACAGAGGACATCCCTTCGTTGTTTCATTGCCCTTGTAGCAGGAGTTATCCTTGCAGGTGCTGTTGCAGATACTGCTGTTGGAGCGCCATTCTACTATGGAGCATCCGGAGAAAATAGCAGCCAGGCGGCCGAGGGGGCACAAATACCTGCACCAAAGCCTGCGCTCATAGAAAATACCGGAGAGAACGGCAAAAGCGGCAATGGACAACAGCAGCAGACCTGTGGCCATGGGCGAATACGGCATCTTTGAGGCTGCTTCCGCCCATATGATCACCCCCAGGCCAATGGCGCTTAGATAAATGCCATGATCCCGTATTAAAGCCGGGACCTTGAACTTCTTTTTTCCTACCCGGTTCAGCAGGTCATTTACAGCGCCCATGGGGCAGACAGAGCACCATATGCGGGCCCCGACCAGCCAGCTTACTGTAAGCATCGGCCACCACATGGCCCAGACGAGCAGAACCGTGACATTGCTGTCCGGAGACCTGCTGCCGAGAAAGGCCAGGATAAAGATAAGGCTGAATACAGAAGCGGTCACTACCTGCAGCCCAAGAGGATAGAAGCGGCTTTTGAAAAAAGCTTTGACCCTGGCGGACTGCAGAAGGTTGATCGTGTATTTACCCTTGGGAGGAGCGATGCCTATGAAAACATCCTCCGGAATGAGGTATTCACCCTGGGCCAGGTTTATGGCCCGGCGGATAACGATCTGCAGTTCATCCATGTTGCCGGGCCAGTCATACTCCATGATCCTCTGGTAGGCTTCCGGCGAAATACCCTTGATAAGTTTGCGGTCAGGGGTTTTAAAGCATTCCATGATTATGATGAAATCCACCAGAAGGCGCAGGTCGCTCTTGCGTTTCTTGATAGGGGGCACGGTCAAACTGTTGGATTTCAGCAATTCCAGAAGCTTGTTGTTAAATCGTTCCTCTGAGACAAATTTTTCAAGATCTTCTGAGGTCGTGGCGATAATCCGGGCATTGGATACAATAGACTTTTGGCCCCCGACTGTCATAAAGGTCCCATCGAGCAGATAATTGTAAATTTTCTCCTGGACCCCTTTTGTCAACTTGTCTATGTTCCGGATAACAACGGTCCCCTGGCGGCATATCTGCAGGAGTCCCAGACCTCTTGTCTTGGAAAAGGAAAAAGCCCCTTCCTCATGGCCGAAAAGAACACTGCTTTGGGCCATTTCCAGTTGCAGGGTGTTCGAGTCTGTATCAGGTATGGCACCGTAGCCCTCAATGGTGATATCCTCAGCATCCATGGCGAGAAACGGTGCTGAAGCGCGGCCGCTGTTTTTATGGATCGTGCCGGCAACAACAAGCTTTTCAGTGCCAGGGTCGCCCTGAACTAGGGCCGGCAAGTCGTTTTCTGCTGCCTTGTTTATTTTTTTCCGCAGGTTGTTGATCGTCCGTGTCTGTCCTATGAGATCAGGCAGAGAAAGTTCACTTTCCTGGCTGACGAACTGCTGGTAGGCCTTTTCCTTTTCTTCGGCCCTGATAATCTCTTCATCTTTCTGGTTCAATCGGCTGGCAAAACCTTTAATGAGGGCCAGGGAAATGTCCGGGTGCGATTCGATCAGGCTGTGGAATTCCTTTTTTGAAAAGACGAGCAGACTCGTTGGTGTTGTGGTTTTGGCAGATGCGGAATGCGGCTCGCCTGTGAGAAGGGATACCTCGCCAAACCCCTCGCCTTCTTTCAGATAGGCAACTATGCTTTCCTGGCCATCGGCTGAGGTCTTGAATATCTTGACGCTACCTGAAATGACAATAAAAAAACTTTCCGGCTCCTCACCCTGGCTGAAAATAACGGAGTCTTCAGGCACAATCCTGAACTGTGCCCCCTCAAGTGTTTCCAGGAGTGTTTCCTTTGAAATGTTCTGAAAAAAAACTGAATTAGAAAGGACATTCAGGTGCATGAGGGAAATTGCTTTATCAATATCCTGTTGCGATATCTCTTGTGAATCCATGAGAAGAGAGCCGAGAGGCTTGAAAATGCCCTTGTTATGGAGTTGTGCCTGTTCCTGCAACGCATTATCCAGCAGCGCTTTATCGCATATATCATTTTCAATTAAATATTCGCCTAATTTTTTCATTGCAAAACCTTCATCAGGCTGTTTCTTTAATACTTGCTTCATCTGCTGGCATTATGCGTGGATGCGGCTGCAAGTATGCCCTCCTGCACTGGACATAGACCACTGTAAGCACTGCACCCATCAGACCGTCAAAAAATGCAGCCAGGTATATCATTGCCGGTGCAGTTGTTAATTGCGCGTTGGTTATGAGAAATAAAACAGCAACGGTCTTGGAGAAAATAACGAGCAGGACCAGGCTGTAGAGATTTTTAAGATTGAAAAGGGGATAGAGGTAAAAAAGTCCTATTAAAAAAAGAAATATACCTGACTGCCGTACGAAGAAAAAATTTTCAATCTTTGCTGCAAAGAAAACCTTGTAAAAGATTTCCGTAAAAAAATAGATGGACAGTCCGAGCAGGATGCTATGAATCCCGACGAGGGATAGGATTAAAGCTGCCCAGAAGAGGTTTTTTGAATTGGTATCAGGCCCTGAATTGCTCATGATGCTCTCAATAGAAGCTTAAAATTTCTTGATTACATACTATTCGTACACGTGTTCTTTCCTGTTCACTCCATGAGAAGGGTACACGCGTGGCACAACTAAACAGAATATAAATCTCTCAGATCCGAAGAACTGATGATTGCAATAAAGGCACAATTGGAAATTTTATTTGCTTGAAAAAAACAAGTTGTTTTTGAATAAAAATTTCGTGCAGAGAGGCAAAAAAGGCAGGATAGGCATGGAAGGAGTCAATACTTGAAAATGTTGCTGCAATGACAGATGTATTGAGGTTTTCAGGAATGGTATATCTTGCTAATTGAACATGGAGGTGGCTGAGAAATTGGCCGGAACCGTAGACGGGTTGGGTTTTGTTAGAATTGTTTGCAGACGCATAACAGGTAGCCTTGAGTAAATGGTTCAGGTTATAATTTTCAGTATAAACATCACCTTTTTCAATGCTCAGCATGCACATTGAATGACCGTAAAGCGTATTGGCAAAAAATATGAGCAGGAAAAGGGTTGCCAATTTTTTCATATGTCTTCCGAATTGTCAGTTAAATCAAGGTGCCACATACACTAATTAATAATGTTGCTTTCTTGCAAAAGCTTTTTATTAAATCCATCCCTTATTTATGCAAATTCATCATGATTGTCATTTGATAATCATGAAAGGGAAAAACACCTATCAAATAGGTAATGTATTGTTAATAATAATTAAAATATTCTCTAAATTAAATAATTTGTCAAGAAATTTTATATGATACATTGTGGTATAGCAACGGATTGCTGAAATAATTTCACAGCAAACCAGGACATTACAAAAATCTACATTGCTTGACACAATAGTAACCGTTGCAAGCCTTTTTAGAAGTTTCCCTATTCAACTGAAAACCCAATATTTAACCAATATATACACTATGCAAATGCCTTTGAAGGAAACTCCTTTATTGTAATGCATCATTTTTTTCTGTAATAATGTATAGTTAATTTAATATAAAGAAAAGTCAATCGACCGACAGGAGGATTTTATAGAATATTTTTTTGTTAGGCTTGAGGGGAGTCTAGTCCTTTTGTAGTATTTTGTTTTGGTCAATCACAATTGATTAACGTAAATGAATTTGAACTCAGCTCCCCGTAAAAATTTAGACATTGCAACCAGGGCTATGTAATGCTTAAGTGATAAACTGCCAGCAGAATTACATTTCTGTATATTGTATAAAGATGATGGAATTCGAAGGAGTCGAAAAAAACTTCAAAGGGCCATACGCCGATAAGCTCTATAATTATTATTCCGTATT
>PKTW01000068.1 GCA_002868955.1 Desulfobulbaceae bacterium | reverse complement strand
ACTGTCACTTTCCATAATATATTTATTAGGATTCATTTTTTAATTTTCTATAAATAATGTAAAGTAATTTTTATTAATGTTTATGGATAGATATAACATGTATTTATGATTATTAAATCTTTTTTTTGTAATTACTTGTAGAATATTAAATCTTCATTATAAAAAATGAAAACAAACTGTAGCTCAATGAAAAATACAGATATTTCTTACCAGGAAGAAACTCCATTATATAGTATAAGAATTATTCGCTCCTATATTGATCATTTGCATAAAAATTATCCCCAGATAAGTATTGACAAACTCTTGGATCATGCCGGTATATCCAAATTACAATATAATGATGATGGTTATTGGTATAACCAGCGACAGGCAAATCGTTTTCAAGAAATTTTAGTAAGTGAAACCGGAAATAAAAATATTGCACTGGATGCAGGACGGAATCTCATAAAATCTCAAAGTGTTTTTGCCCAGTATCTCTTTAGTTTTCAAAATGCTGGCAAAGTTGTAAGTGCCATTGGAAAAATTTACTCAAAAGCAAGTAAGGCTGCAACTGTAAGTGTAAGAAAAATTGGTGAAAACAAATATGAATTTATTTCGAAACCAAATCCAGGAGTCAAAGAGGAGTATTATCAGTGTAAAAATCGCAAAGGTAGCCTTGAAGGTACTCTCAAATTTATAATACATGACTACCCAACTATTGAACACACATCGTGTTATCATAAGGGTGATAACTATTGTAGATATTTAGTTTATTGGGAAAAGCCGGGTGAAACTTTTAAATGGAAGAGAATTAGAAATTATTTAATTCTTCTAGGCCTACCAATTTCAGGTTTCATTTCGTTCCAACTACCTTTTAATTATTTTCTATTATCATCAACATCATTTCTTTCAATTATTTTGGGAGTGACTCAATACGCGAATTTGTTGGAAGAAAAAAGATTGAAAAGAAATCTTGAAGAAATGGGTAACTTGGCAGAAAGTCACTGGTATGAGTATAATGTTCGTTATAATACCACTAAACTCTTTGAAGAAATTGGGCGTGTTACTTCAGTTAAACAAAATGAACGCGAGATAATAAACGCTATTTCAAGAGAGCTGAAACAAAAATTAGATTTCCAACGTGGTTTTGTCATCTTGGTAGATTCTTTAAAATGTTTCTCATTATCAAATAGTTACGGATTCACCAATGAAGAAATTTCAGTAATAAATAATAGTTGGTTAGGGGGCGAATCTAATAATGAAAGTATCTGGCAAAGAGTTTTTAAGAAACAGGAACCAATATTGATTGAGGATATGAGCAGAAGTAATGATATCCTAGATTCAAATGATCTTGAGATAGCCAAGAAATTAAAAATGCACTCCATGATATGTGTTCCGATTGTTCATGAAAGTGAATCATTAGGACTTATAGCAGTTGACAGTCTGAAATCCCAAAAGGAATTCAGGGAGGGCGACATAAATCTACTCATGGCAGTTGCATCCCAGACAGCCTTGAGTATTGCTAATGTCAGATCCTTTCAAAAATTGCAGGAAAGCGAGAAAAAACATCGTACTTTTGTTGAGACTATCAGGGATATTGTATACACAATAGATTTAGACGGCCGCTTTACCTATGTAAGTCCTATGATTGCAGTCATTACCGGGTATACTGATAAAGAATTGCTTGGCAGAGATTTTATTGAAATAATTACTTCTCCCTATAAAGAAACAGTGATGCAGAGGTTTTCTGATGGTCTTAAATCCGGGGAGACTGCAACATATGAGATAGAAATCCTCAGCAAGGATAATAAGGCTGTTCCGGTTGAAATAAATGTGGCCCCCCTGACAAACAATAAGGGCCAAATGATCGGCAGAATTGGTGTTGCCCGTGATATTACAAGAAGGCACAAAGAAGAAGCAAAACGTCAAGAAATGGCAATGAGAGCTCTTACACAAGACAAACTTGCTTCGCTAGGGGAAATTGCCACAGGGGTGGCACATGAGATCAACCAACCACTATCCTATATCAAGATAATACTTGAATCTACACTGAATGATATAGAGAATGAAAAACTGAACAGGGCAGAACTGTCAGGGGATTTTAATGAGTCTCTGCGTCAGGTAGGGAAAATAACAAACATTATTTCACATTTGCGGACTTTTGGCAGAAGTGATGTGACCTCTTTCAATCCTGTCAAACTATCCATGGTTTTGGATGACACTTTAATTCTTATGAATGAAAGACTGAGAATCAAAAACATCACAATTGAGATCCAATTAGAAGAATATTTACCTCTGTTGTATGGAAATCATATCAAACTTGAGCAGGTTTTTGTTAATCTGATCCAAAACTCAATGGACGCCCTAGAAGAGCAGGGAAAGGGTGAAATAATTTTGTCAGCGCAAGTTGATAATAATGAAGTGTTAATAACTTACTCGGACACAGGAAATGGGATAGACCCAAAGATGCAGGAGAAAATATTTGAACCATTTTTTACTACGAAGGAAGTTGGGAAAGGCACAGGTATTGGACTTTCAATAGTATATGGCATAATACAGGAACATAAAGGCACAATTATCTGTGAATCTGGAATGGGAAAAGGGGCAACCTTTAAGATCAGGCTCCCTATTTATTCAGAAAGCACCGATTCCCTGTCAGCACCTTTAGGCGCATAGTTTTAAAATATCTTCAATTTTGTCTTGAGTATAATCCTTCATGCCCCAGACTTTTGCCAGGGCGACAGCATTTTCAGCTATCATCGGTATATCCTGTACAGGGATATGCAAGGCTGTAAGGCTGGTTGGAGCTTGCACTTTCTTAAACCAGGAGAGCAGAGCCTGTCTTCCTTCGGCAGCTTTCTTTTCAATGGAGCCTGACATTATACCAAAAACCCGTTCTGCGAACTGGGCGAATTTTTCCGGGGTCCGTTGGGCCTGATAAGCCATCCATCCTGGAATAACTACGGAAAGACCTGCCCCGTGGGCCACATTGTATAAGGCACTCAGGGAATGCTCGATCATGTGCATGGGGAATCCTACCTTGCCAAGGCCTGCTCCTGTCAGGCCGTTTAAGGCCAGGGTTGCAGCCCACATGAGGTCAGCCCGGGCATCATAATCTTCCAGGTTCTGCAGGACCCGATTGCAGCTGTCCATGGAGCTGATGACCAAACCTTCCATAAAATGGTCCTGCACCGGGGTATAGGGCTCCAGGTTTGTAAAGTAATATTCGAGAACATGGGCAATGGCATCAACAGCACCATAGGCTGTGTATTCTGTTGATACTGAAAAGGTGGCTGTGGGATCAAGAATAGATACTTTAGGGTAAAGATGCTTGTTGGCAAAACCGAATTTCTGCTTTGTTGCCTCGTTGGTAACTACCATGCTCGAGTTCATTTCAGAGCCGGAAGCTGCAAGTGTGAGCACACAGGTAAGGGGCAAGGCAGCTTTGAGGCTTTTTCTGCCGGTAAAGAATTTCCAGACATCATGCTCGACCAGGGCACCTGCTGAGATGGCTTTGGCACTGTCGAGAACCGAGCCACCCCCAACAGCAACTATCACGTCAACGTTGTTTTCCTGGGCCAATGTAATGCCCTGGTGTACGTGACTTAAAACAGGGTTGGACTGGACTCCGTTGAGTTCAATTATTGTAACACCTGCATCCTGGAGTGATTTAGTCACCTGGTCATAAATTCCGTTATTCTTGATGCTGCTCTGGCCGTATACCAGGAGGGCAGTTTTGCCGAATGCTGCAGTTTCATCGCCGATAGATCGAATGGTATATTTGCCGAATAGAATTTTTGTGGGATTATGAAAGACGAAATTTTTCATGGCTTGTAGTCTCCGGAATATATTGAAGTGGTTAGAATAGTATATTTTTTAAAAAATGCATCAATGTTGCTGCAGGATATTTGTCAGGGCCACATAGTCTTCGACACTGAGCCTTTCGCCGCGAATCCTGTTGTCCAGTCCCAGTTTTTCAAGTGATCGTACAATTGTTTTTTTATCAGCTTCAAGCCGATTTGATGCAGAAAGGGCATTGACCAAGGTTTTGCGCCGCTGTTGAAAGGCGGCATCAATTATATTTTTGAAAAGCTCCAGGTCATAATGGGGAAGGGCTGCTGCACGTTCAGGCCTGGGAAAAAAGGTGATCTTTACAACCTGTGAATCCACTTTGGGCCTGGGGTGGAAATGTTGCGGACCAAGGTTAAGCAGCTTTTTAACAGAAGCACAGGCTGCCATGCGCACAGTCAGGATACCGTAATCCTTTGTGCCGATTTCTGCGGTTAATCTTTGGGCTACTTCTTTTTGCAGCATCAGAACAGCCCATTCAATTTTGTCCTTGTACCCGGTAAGTTTGAAGAGGAGGGGGTTGGATATGGAATAGGGCAGGTTGGCAATCATTTTGAGGCGGGCGCCAGACTCATCAGCCAGTTTTACAAAATCAGCCTGCAGGATATCCTGGTGCACCAAAGTCACGTTTTCTGGCAAGCTGCCTGCTTCCAGGTGGTAGCGGATAATACCCGAATCTATCTCAAGTCCGATGACTCTTTTGCAGATTTTCGCCAAGTGAAAGGTCAGTGCCCCAAAGCCAACACCTAGTTCAATGATAGTATCATCTGGGCTGACTCCGGTTAATTTTACGATTTTTTCCGAAATATTCTTGTTTATCAGAAAATTCTGCCCGAACCGTTTTTTAGGGGCAAGCTTCTGCTGTTGCAGGATATCTTTTATTTTCTTATCAGGCAGCATAGGAATACCATGCGGAAAGTCGTATTATTTGAGTATTTTCTTTTCAAGCTGTTTTTTCTGGATGGATCTGAAGAACATGTATGACAGACAGTAAAAAAACAGGGTGAACGGCAGGGCTAAAACCATCCCGCCGGCAAGCAGGATTATGAGTGATTCCATTCCTATTTGCCCCAGGGCCGTCAAAGTTTCACCGAATTTGCCGCCATTTATGATCGCATCTATCAGGATTGAAACGTCCTTCCAGGAATGTTTACCCGGTGTCAGCCAGTTGCCTATCTGCCAGGAAAGGTAATACTGTGGCAAGAAAGTAATGGGATTGCTGACAATGATCGTGGAAAACAGGGCGGCAATTTTGCTGCCCCTCAATATAAAGGCAAATAGGAGTGACAGGATTGTATGAAAGGGAATAGTAGGGGTTATGCCGACAAATGTGCCTATAGCAACACCACGGGCCAGCACGCCTGGATGACCTTTAAGGCGGACAAATCTCAGATAATAATATCTGGCGGCGCGGCGCAGCTCAAGTTTCATCGGCTCTGCTAGTAAAGTTTGATGGGCAAATTTTTCTACAGTGATCTAAATTATTAAAAAAAAGATAACAAATTAAGGGATAACAGGAAATAGGATAGTAAATGTAAATTTGTGACGTCAGGTAATCAACCACATAATATACATTAATTTAGTTCTCGTAATTTACTTTGCCTCATAGCTTGTATTAAAAACTGTCACTATAAATGGCCTTAAATTCTCACCTGATGCGCATAATGGATTGAAACATATCTAGTGATCAATATGTTTGTCTAGTGCATTACAGCAAAGTTTGAGAACCTCCTTAAGGCTTTTAAAGGGCAGAACAGCTGCATTGCTTTTTTTTTGTAACAAAACGGCACTAGTACATTGTTCGGGGCGCAGTTTTTGATAATTTGCAGGCATGATAAATGTTGCTTGAACGATTTTGAAGTTCCACGTTGGTAGAAATTATACTGCTGTTTAATATTTGAGGAATAATCTCCAGAACAATTTAAACGGGAATTCTTGCAATTAAACAATAAATCTTGATTAAAAATGTAAAAAATATTACTCTTTCTTTTCGGGTAGTTGCGCCCTGCCTTTTAGTAAGGCTCTATGAATCTCGATGTATGGGACATTGTCGGCAAGTTGTTCTATTTGATTCATGAATATCCCCATATTCTTTTCAACTTTCTTTAAATGTTTTTGAGTGGTTTGGGCTTTCAGTTGAAGCCAAGAAGCTTCTTCGTATAAATTAGAAAGTGCATCACTTAGTCGGAATTTATCCAGGGGGTTAATTTTATCCCAGTCAATATTATGTAAGTCGCCATTAGGAAAAAAATCCTCTGTATCGAATAAAAACACCTGATCAGCTGGTGCGTTATATTCTTTCTTTAAATGCTTTCTGACAATCTTTTTTAAATTATTAATTACCTTTTTGTATTTTCTTAAATACTTCGGGCCATAGCCTAATATCCGTAATGATGCAAGCCATAACACATTGACAACATCCCTTTGAGAAAACAATCTCTTGACCTGGCCTCTTACTCTTGGTGATTCCAACTTTAAGAAACCGGCATCCTCCATACTGCGTAACCACGTATCAGAAAGAGGCATTTCTTTCTTGATATCCTGCATTGTCCACCCGTCTCTTTCATTAATCATATTTACTCCTCTTGAAACCACGTTAAACGATAGTTCTCGTTTGAGTAGTATGTTTTTATTATTTACGCAATGTTCTTTTAAATAATTATATATTCAGGTGTTAAGCAGGAAAAATCACTGTTAAAACCTGGCTAAACCCTGCCAATTAATTGATATTGCACTGACTTTTTAGTTTATTTAACGTAAGCGAGAACATATTCAAATAATTATTCGCAGGTTCTAGTTCACCAGGAGTTAGAATTGCGTGTCCAGTTGTTTCGGTTTTCAGATATTGTAAACACCGGAAGTCATAGCTGAGGCAGACCTGGTACAACTTGTACATTGTGGTAGTGATTTACTTTATGTCTTGCATGAGGATTGTGTCCCTTCTATTTGAATTTGTGTATAATTTATACGATTGAGGAGAGTTTTCAGCGGTTGTATGATAGCTACAAAGGGTATAAAAATTTAAACAAATTGTAGTGATTATCATACACTAATAAAAGCCGAGTGTACGTTTGCGTTTTTCTTTTTTTTGCTTTTTTTCTCAATCAAACCAATAACTCAGGTTTTTTTTCTAGAATTGGCATTAAATTTGCTGTTTCTAAACATAGAAAATCCATTATGACGCCTGCAAAACATCAATGTGCTGAGGAGCCAATCAACATGACTGATGATAGAGTGAGAACAGTACCGATTCCAATACAGCATCTGGCCATTCATTTCTGTGTAAGTGCCATACTGTGGTCTATAATTATAAAACTCATGTTCTGAGGTTTTAATATGTTTAACCATTTGAATTTACAAGATAAAGTTATTGCGACCGAAGAAAAATTTAATATAGGGAGCATTATCAATCAGGCCCTAATAGATATCCTCATCACCAAGAAGATTATTTCCGAAGAAGAACTGGTGAACTACATAGGAAAAATAAAGCTGCAACAGGAAATTTTTTTTGATGGTACGAAAAAGACTGTTTGAATGAAAAGATAAAAAAATAGGTATTAAAGCAGGGCCAGAAATGGTCCTGCTTTTTTTTAATTTTAAAGTGCTGCCATCCTGACTTTTGAACCATTTTCAAAATATTCAGGTATGCAGGGGATATGAAAAACAATAGATTTCTAAGAGAAAAAGTGTTGGCCAACGATCATGTTGTACTGTAACTGGTCACAGCAAAGCCGGAAGCAAAAAGGAATTCAAAGTGTATTCCCACTAAAATCCTTTGCATTGTAGGATTTCCTGCCTAGGCAGTCAGCTTTTGTTTTACTGGCGTTTCCGTACCATTATATCATGCGACTTCTGGAGTATACATCCATATCTATGGTACTCGTTAACTGTTTCCTGTTCTTAAAGAGATGGTAACCGGCAACAGCTATCATGGCAGCATTGTCAGTGCAGTATTCTATGGGCGGCAGAAAGACAGAAAAGTTTTCTTTTCGCCCCCTGGAGCTCATGAGATCGCGTAATCGCTGATTGGCTGCAACGCCGCCGGCTAGAACAATTTGCGAGACACTGCAGGTTCTGGCGGCCGCCAGGGTTTTTTCAACCAGGACATCAGCAATTGCTTCCTGGAAAGAGGCGCAGATATCGGGAATGTGAAGTTCTTCTTTTTTCCGTTTTGCCTGGTTGACATAATTGACTACCGCTGTCTTTACTCCGCTGAAACTGAAATCAAGACTGTCTGGCTCAAGCCAGGCCCGGGGGAAGCTGATAATTTCAGGGCTTCCCTTGTCTGCGATCTTGGCAATTATTGGGCCGCCGGGATACCCAAGACCCAGCAGTTTGGCAACCTTGTCAAAGGCCTCCCCGGCCGCGTCATCCCTTGTCTGGCCGAGAAGCTTATATGATACAGGATCATTAACCAGGTAAATGCTTGAATGGCCGCCCGAGGCTGCCAGGGCTATATACGGAAAACATGGGTGTTTTTCTCCCAAAAAGATTGAGAGCAGGTGGCCGGCCAGATGATCCACTCCAAGACAGGGGAGATTTTCCACATATGCCAGGGCCTTGGCAAAGGACATGCCGATAAGCAGGGAACCAACGAGGCCTGGTCCCTGTGTTACAGCAATGGCATCCAGCTGGTCCAGGCGGATGCGAGCCTGCTTCATGGCTTCATTGACTACAGGAAAAATAGTTTCAATATGCCGGCGGGAGGCGAGTTCGGGCACAACGCCGCCGTAAGGTCTGTGGACCTGGATCTGAGAATCTACAACGCTGGAAAGTAAGTTGGTTCCATTTTCAAGCACTGCCGCTGCCGTTTCATCGCAGGAGCTCTCTATTGCCAGTAAAAGCATGGGGAAAAATGGTATTGGGAATGAGGTGGAAAGTTATTCAATTGTTATCGTCTTCAGTCATGGGGTAAGAGCCTAACCATTCATAATACGAGCAGACTTTCTGGAGATCAGTGCAGCCTTCCTTGATTTTTTTATCTTCCATGTGGCCTACCATGTCCATGAAGAACAGATATTTCCACTGCATACCTTTAATAGGCCGCGATTCAATCTTGGCAAGGTTAATACCCTTATCAGCCAGGATTGAAAGAGCTTCATTCAAGGCACCGGGACGATCAAGGAGACCTATGAGCAATGAAGTTTTGTCATTACCGCTTCGTGAAGGCGATTTTTTGCCGATAACCAGGAAGCGCGTCGTATTACCACGGTAATCTTCAATGCCGCTTACGACAACCTGGAGTTGATACGTTTTAATAGCTAGGGAGCTGGCAATAGCTCCTATGCTGTGGTCCTTGGCTGCCATCTGGGCGGCAACACCGGTGCTGAAAACGGGCAGGGTGGGTATGCCCGGCAGATTTTTTTTGAGCCATTCGCGGCATTGGGCCAGGGGCTGGGAATGCGAGGCAACGGTCTTGATGTCCTCGATGTTGCCTGACTGGCAGACGAGGTTGTGACTGATTTCCAGGTTTACCTCACCGCAAATCTTGACCTTGTGCTTCATGAAAGAATCAAGCGTTGAGAATACGGCTCCCTCTATAGAATTTTCAACAGGCACAACACCAAAAGTGGTCCTGGCCCGCTCAACCTCGGAGAAAATATCTTCAATAGATTCAATGGATTGGTAGTCGGCCGAGTGTCCGAAGTATTTTACTCCGGCCAGATGTGTAAAAGTCGCTTCAGGACCAAGATAGGAGACAATCGGTCTCTTCTGCGACAGGCGGCACGTTGTTATGATCTCATGAAAGATCGAGCGCAGGGCCTGTTCCGGGAATTCATCCTGGTTGTTTTCCAGCAGACGCGCATATATCTGTCTTTCCCGCAGCGGGTCATACTTGGCCCTCTTGTTTAATGACTTGATGCGACCTATGGCCTGGGCATACTGAATTCTCTGTTTCAGGAGTTCAAGAAAATTATTGTCAATGGCGTCTATCTTTTTGCGGATTTTCTCAAGTTCAGCCTTGTTGTCAATTTTTTTTGCACTTTTCATCAGTGTTCTGCTTCCTTGATATATATGATCTTGTGTTTTTTCTCCGGAAAAGAAGTGAACTTAAAGCATCTCTTGGCAGAAGAAAAGAAAAAAGGGATTTTTGCAGCAAAAAGGTTGCCTTGCCAACCCGGATACTGCTACAATTGGCGATCTTGTAAAAAGCACTCGACGAACTGGTTTCTCCACTGTAACCTAATGATATTATTAGACCATGTAGCTGACTATGAGACTTTTTACCTGTGTATCAAAATTGGCGCCAAATTATGACACGACAATCTGGTGCATATTAAACGAGGGATCTTATGGGCAAACGGAAGGTAAGTAAGACCTACGAGGAAATTAACGCCAGGATCAAGGCGGGCGAGGCGGTGGTTGTGACCGCTGAGGAGATGGTTTCTATCGTCCGTAAGCAGGGTCCGGAAAAGGCCGCGAGCAAGGTTGATGTCGTTACCACCGGCACTTTTTCACCCATGTGTTCATCCGGTGCCTTTATCAATTTCGGTCATACCACGCCAACACTTAAGGCTTCCAGGGTGCTGATCAATAACGTACCTGCCTATGCGGGTCTTGCTGCCGTTGATATTTACCTTGGAGCTACTGAGCCAACCGAGGATGATCCGCTTAACAAGGTCTATCCAGGAGAGTTTCGGTATGGCGGCGGCCATGTTATTGAGGACCTCGTTGCGGGCAGAAAGGTAGCTCTGGAGGCAATTGCCTATGGTACTGACTGTTATCCGGCCAAGAAAATCTCCAGGGAGATAACGTTGGAGGAATTGCCTTTTGCCCTGCTTACAAACCCAAGGAACGGTTACCAGAATTACAACTGTGCAGTGAACTTATCCGATAAAACAATTTATACATATATGGGAACCCTGAAGCCCAATGCTAAGAATGCAAATTATTGCAGTGCAGGAGAATTATCACCACTGATGAATGATCCTTTATATAAGACTATCGGACTGGGCACCAAGATATTTCTGGGGGGGGGCGTTGGTTTCGTAACCTGGAATGGTACCCAGCATAATCCTAATGTGCCGCGGACAGAAGGCGGAGCGCCCACCCGTCCCGCCGGGACGCTCATGGTGCAGGGCGATCTGAAGCAGATGTCAGCCCAGTGGCTGAAGGGCATCAGTATGCTGGGATATGGTACAACCATTGCAGTGGGGCTGGGCATACCCATACCTATATTAAATGCTGAGATGGCAGCCTACACCGGAGTTTCAAACAATGAACTTTTCACCCAGGTTGTGGATTATGCCTATGATTATCCCAACAGGGTTGCCAGGAATTACGGGGAAGTGAGTTACGGCCAGTTGCTGAGCGGTGAAATTGAAGTGAACGGTAAGCCAGTACAGACAGCCCCTCTGTCAAGTTACATCAAGGCGAGGGAAATAGCTGAAACCCTGAAGAAATGGATACAGCAAAAGAAATTTACGCTTAATGAGCCGCTGCAGATGCTCCCCACAGCTGAACCTGATGGGGGAGAGGAATAAGAATACATTATAAGGTATAGAATTGTCTGCAGTGCTCTCTGATAAGCAAAAGAAACTCGAAGCAATAATCAGTCGGGAAACCAGGGCTGCCGTTGCCTGTTCCGGCGGCGTTGACAGTACATTGCTGCTGAAGTTCACCCATGATATCCTGGGTCATGATAATACCATTGCGGTTTTTGCCGAGACACCATTGCTGCCTCCCGGTGAAGCAAAAGCAGCCAGGGAAGTTGTAAATTCTGTTGGCAGTCGCCTGCTCAATGTCAGCCTCAATCCCCTTGTCTGGCCGGAATTTATCAAAAACCCCCAGGCAAGATGCTACCTCTGCAAAAAGAAAATCTACCAGACATTCCTGGAAAAACTGGCAGAGCTTCAATTCAGTACGCTCATGGACGGAACCAACCTGGATGACCTGAGTGATTTTCGGCCCGGCCTCAAAGCGCTGCGTGAACTGAACGTGAAAACACCACTGGCCGATGCCGGGTTGACAAAAGATGAGATCCGCCAGCTCAGCAGGGATCTGAATCTGCCCAACTGGGATAAGCTATCATCATCTTGCCTGGCTACGCGCATTGCCACAGGTGAGCAAATAAGTGAGGAAAAGCTCGAGCTCATAAAAAAATGCGAGAATTTTCTAGAGGAACTTGATTTTTGGGGCTGCCGAGTAAGAATAACAAATGATTCAGCAGTTATCGAAGTGCTTGAGGATGATATCAAGCGCTTTGCTGAGCAAGGAACCAGAGTCGCAGTTTATAATAAGTTCAACAATTTCAACATAAAGAAGGTTTTTCTTAATGTGTGCGGTCGGAAGGGGATTTGTTCTTAAAATATTTTCTTCAGCAGGAAAGATAGTCTGTAATCAGTAATTTTCTTTTTAGTTTTTTTGAAAATAGCCATTTTTTTTAAGTATAGAGGCAATTTTTTGTTTGACAATCAAGTGAGAGTTCGTTAAATCGCATATGAATTTGAAGTATTAAACAGCCAACTACAACAAGGGAACTTGTTAAATAATCCAATCATCAAAACAAGGAGGAGCAAGGGGCATGAATAAAAGTGATTTAGTAGAAAGCATGGCTAAAGCCGCAGGAATAAGCAAAGCAGCTGCAGAAAAAGGTTTGAACGGTATGTTGGACGCAGTCACCAAAGCACTGAAAAAAGGTGACAAGGTAACATTGGTTGGTTTCGGTACTTTTTCTGTTGCCAAGAGAGCTGCAAGGCAAGGCCGTAATCCTCAGACCGGCAAGATGATCAAGATTGCTGCCAAGAAAGTTGCCAAGTTTAAAGCCGGCAGCAAACTTGCTGATGCTGTAAAGAAGTAATCTGCTGAACCAAATTTACGTAAAATTCCGGCAGGTGTAATTCCGCAATGCGGAAACAGCACCTGCCGTTTTTTTTCTTCTTTTTATACAGTAGTTCCTATTACCGGGTCGGGACGTGGCTCAGTCTGGTAGAGCACAGCGTTCGGGACGCTGGGGTCGGAGGTTCAAATCCTCTCGTCCCGACCATCTTCTTTGATTTCAGTTACTTTACAGCCAATTTTTCCTTCCTGCAGAATGACCTCCAGGTTTTTGCCGACTGCCACCTGTTTGCTGGAGCGTATCAGTTCACCCGGTGGTTTTTCCAGCTGTCCTGACCTGACTACCGCATAACCCCGACCCAGAACACCAAGGGGGCTCATGGCATCAAGTAGAGTAGTTGCGGCACTGAGCCTGTCCCTCTTTCTTTGCAGGTCTTGCAGCATCATGGACTGCAACCTCCGGGAAACTTCCCTGGTCCACTGCTGCTTATAGGAAAGTTGCTGAACCGGGCTGAGCTTATGCAACCTGCCGGAGAGTGACTCAAGTTCCATGGTCCGCCTGTAGAGAAAGCTTTTATAGGCATGCGCCATGGAAGAGTGCACATTGTCCAGATACATGAAGAAATGGCTGATAAGTGATCTGGGATCACCAAGCATACGCTGCTGCAGACGAACCTGATGCCTTTTTTCACGGATCGACTGGAGAACAGTTCTCGACAGTATAAGCGTGAGCCGTTGGATATGCTCAGCGAGCACCTGTTTATTGGGGACAACAGCCTCAGCAGCAGCGGTCGGTGTAGCAGTCCGTAAATCAGCGACGAAATCAGCAATGGTGAAGTCTATTTCATGCCCTATGGCCGAAACAACAGGAATGTCGGACTGAAAGATGGCCCGAGCGACACTTTCTTCGTTAAAGGGCCAGAGATCTTCTATGGAACCTCCTCCGCGGCACAAGACGATGACATCGGATCGTTTGAGCCGGTTTAGTGCTGCCAGGGCCTCGCATATTTCCGGTGCAGCCTCTTTCCCCTGAACCCTGACAGGGTAGATCTCAATGGGCTGTGCTGGAAAGCGCTGTAAGGCAACTTTTAGAAAATCATATAAGGCAGCACCCTCAGGGGAGGTGATAAGGGCCACCGAAGCAGGGAACCGGGGTATTTCTTTTTTGGGCTCCTGGTCAAAAAGCCCCTCTCTGGCTAGTTTTAATTTAAGATTTTCAAAGGCGATCTGCAGTTCCCCTGTACCCAGTCGCTCTATATAATCAATAATCAGTTGGTATTCACCTCTTGGCTCATAGACTGAGATGCGCCCCCGACAAATTATCTTCTGGCCTTCTTCCGGCAGTTCCCTGAGATATTTTTGCTGAGTTTTAAATAGCACAGCTTTCAGCTGCGAGTCTTCGTCCTTGAGGGTACAGTACAGGTGTCCTGAATAGGGCTGACGCAGGTTGGAAATCTCACCAGTGACTGTAACAAATGGAAATTCAGTCTCCAGGATGCCACGAATGGACCTTGTGAGCTCTGTAACCGTGAGTATTCTCGGTGTTGATAAATCAAGCATTGGATAAGGATAGCTACAGTTTTCTCCGGGTGTTTTCCTGGCGTTGTTCGATTATGTAGACCTTAAAAAATATATAGAATTATTGTAACCTCTAAATAATCTGTCATAAAATGTTTTTTTATATTTATGGAAATTATTGTGAAAAGCCGGATGCTTTTTTTAGCAGTCGATATTATAGTAATCGGCTTTAACCTGGCAGGAGAACCTGCTGATCGGAATCTGATAAGCGGGTTTTCCTAAAAAGTTATCTATTGCATAAAGCGATAACAAAAAAATTGGCTTGAGAAGATATTACTGGGCCTATACGGAGTTAAACAGGGATACAGAATGAGTACAAAGAGTTTATTCAGCAAAAAAAATATTGAGTCACAACAACTTGATACACACAGAGGCCTGCTGGAAGAACTGAACCTTCCCCCAGGGTTGATTGCCTTTATCAGAAAAAATTCCAGGAATCTGCAGATCGGCCTGATATGTGTTGTGCTTGTGATTCTTTCCTTTGTTTTTTATAATTATTACTCTTAAATGCAGGAGAAGAAGGGGGCATCCCTTCTGGCTTCCGGACTGCAGACAGAAGCGACTGATCAGCGGGTATATGTACTTGAGAGTGTCATCAGGGACTATGGAAGAACCGACGGAGCCCGCTGGGCCAAGCTTGAACTGGCGCACCTGGACTACAAGGAAGGAAGGTTTGCCGCGGCAGCCGCTAAATATGAAGAGGTACTTGATGCACTTTCGGCCGACACTTCCCTGGTTCCATTAACCAGGCTGAACCTGGCGCAAAGTTATGAGCAGGCAGACCAGTACGATCAGGCCATTACCCAATACAATATCTTGAAGAAATCCCCGGGATTTAATAATCAAGCCTATTTAGCTCTTGGCAGGATATATATGGCCAAAGAAGACCAGGTTCAGGCCCGCAAGGCTTATGAGGAGCTCTTGAACAGCCTGGATGATGATACACTAGATCCATTGCTCAGGTCCCAGGTTGAGGCCAAGCTGGCCTCACTTGATGCAGGTAAACCGGTCATTTCATCCCAACCTGAAGAAAACAAGGAATAACTGCTGACGTCCGCATGCAAATCATACATCATTTGGCTGATATGACCCGCTGGTCCAATGAGGTTATTGCCGGCGGTAAAGCCTTGGCCCTGGTACCTACTATGGGTTATTTTCATGCCGGCCATTTAAGCCTGATGCGTCAGGCCGGCCGGCTGGCTGATCATGTCGTTGTCAGCCTTTTTGTCAACTCTCTGCAGTTTGGCCCACGTGAGGACCTCAGCAGGTATCCCAGAGATTTGCAGAGGGATGCCAGGCTGGCTGAAAATGAAAAAGTGGATATTCTTTTCGTACCGACCAGCGAGGAAATGTATGCACCTGACTTCAATACCCGTGTCAGAGTCAATGGTATAACAGATACTCTTTGCGGCCAACAGAGGCCAACCCATTTTGAGGGTGTGACCACTGTGGTTGCAAAGTTGTTCAACATCATTAAACCTCATTGCGCTGTTTTTGGTCAGAAGGATTTCCAGCAGTTAAGTGTCATTCGCAAGATGGTAAGGGAGTTGAACTGGGATATTGAGATTTTTGCCCATCCCATTGTACGGGAGGAAGACGGTCTGGCCATGAGTTCACGCAATACCTACCTTTCCAGCGAAGAACGCAGTAAAGCTCTGTGCCTTAATAAAGCTATTCAGCATGCCAAAGCCAGGTTTGCTGACGGACTAGATGATTCAGACCTATTGATATCCGAGATCCGTGATATTATTTCAGCTAATTCAGGGGTTAATATTGACTATATTTCTGTAGTTGATAAGGATACACTTTCTGATAAGGAAGTAATTGATTCACAGTCGGTTCTGGCCCTTGCCATCAAAGTTGGCGGAACCAGGTTAATAGATAATTGTTTTATGGGAAGTGATTCTCAAATAAGCAACTGACAGTGGTGAACGACAATGCAACGGCACATGTTAAAATCAAAGATACACAGGGCGACCATCAAACAGGCAGACCTGAACTATGAGGGCAGCCTGACTGTTGATAAAGAGCTCATGGAGGCTGTAGACCTGCACCCCTATGAAAGGGTCATGGTTTATAACATTAATAATGGCGAACGGTTTGACACCTATGCCATTGAGGGCAAGGCGGGCTCCGGGGTCATCGGTTTGAACGGCGCCGCAGCCCGTAAGGGTATGATTGGAGACCAGATCATCATTGTCAGTTACGCCTTCTTTTCCGAAGATGAATTAATTGACTACAGCCCCAAAATCATACTTTTGAACAAATCAAATCAGATAAAAAAATGGCTGCGCAAATAAGTTTTAAAAACCCGTGTACAAGGGCTTATTTAAAGTAAAGAAGGCAGAAAAACAGTTTAGTCTAATAAATTAAAAATATTCAGAGTAGCAAGGAGAGGGTGAGATGCCAGGCTTTGAAGTGTTTGGTGATAAAGAAAAACAGGAGATCATGGATGTACTGGAAACCGGAGTGCTGTTCCGCTATGAGTTCGGCGAGCAGCGCAAGGGAATATATAAGGTCCGTACCTTTGAGGAAAATTTTGCCAAGTACACCGGGGCAGGATATGCCCAGGCAGTGACTTCGGGAACCGTGGCCTTGAAAGTGGCACTGGCTGTGCTCGGTGTTGGTCCGGGAGATGAGGTAATTACCCAGGGCTTCACCTTTGTAGCCACCTGGGAGGCAATATTCGACATTGGAGCCACACCTGTATTCACTGAAATTGATACAACTCTCAACATGGATCCCGTTGATCTGGAAAAAAAGATTAATGACAGGACAAAAGCCATAATACCTGTGCACATGCTTGGTTCGGGAGCCAGAATAGATGAGATTATGGCCATTGCAGACAAGTATAATATTCCGGTGATCGAAGATACAGCCCAGGCAGTAGGCGGAAGATGGCGCGGCAGGCATCTGGGGACGTTCGGGAAATGCGGCACTTTTTCTTTTGATGCGGTCAAGACTATGACCACCGGCGAGGGCGGCATGGTCATAACCGATGATGAAAAGATCTGGCGTAACATGTCGGAATACCATGATCACGGCCATGACCATCTACCAAATCCGGGCGGCAGGGGCGGAGAAGGGAGGAGCTTTATCGGTTTCAATTACCGTATGATGGAACTCCAGGGTGCAATCGGCATAGGCCAGCTGGCGCAGTTGGACTATATAGTCGCATCCCAGAAGAAGAACAAGGCCGCCATGCGGGATGCTGTCAGTAAGCTACCGGGGGTGACATTCCGGACTCTGGTGGATGAAGAAGGCGATTCCGCTACATTTCTGGCTTTTTTGCTGCCGAGCCGTGAAAAGGCCCAGGCTGTTAATCGTGTTTTGCAGGATAACGGGGCAGGGGCGATATTTTTTGCCGATAATACATGGCATTACTATCCAAAGTGGGAGCACCTGCTTGAGGGTTCTACACTCTGCAACAGCGGTTGGCCGTTTAAATACCTGGATGGCAGAAGAAAGGTTGTCTATGATCCAGAGATCCTGCCCAATTCTGCTGAAATAATGAACAGGCTCCTTGTCTATCAGGTGCCGGTCAGGATATCTGATGAGCGACTGCAACAGATAAATGCAGCCATGGATAAGGCTGCTTCTGAGATCAGCTAGCTTTACTCCTCATGATTGTTCAGATCAGATAGACATCAAAACGGCTAGTTTTTCCTATTATTTGATGGGATGGCGCTCTGCTGCCTAAGGTCTGTGCCAGGCGTGGCCTTTTGACCACTACACGGTTTCGGGCACGTACGAGGGCAATCGTCAAGAGTTCTTCTGCATCCTTGTCATTGCCGGCCAGTCCACGAAGTATTCGCATTTCCTTTTTGACCAGGCTGCTTTTAATACGTTCAGGGTACATTGGGTCCAGGTAGATAACATCAGGATAATCTTCCTGCTGAAGTTTCTGCAAAAAATCTATACTGTCCGTCTCGGAAAATCGCATACTTTTTTCTATAATTTCAGATAGTTGTTCTGATCCTGATGCACGCTGCAAAGCATCTTCAAGCAGGGCAGCCAGGATAGGCGATCGTTCAAGCATGTGCACATGACAACCCAAACAGGCAAGAATAAAACCGTCCCGTCCCAGTCCGGCGGTCGCATCAATTACAGTCGGCTGCCAGCCTTTTTTTAAGCCCACCGCCCGCGCCAGGGCCTGGCTGCGTCCACCACCATATTTTATTCGATATGTCATTGTGGGACTTGTAAAGCTCACCATGATCGGTTCAAATCCGTTTTCCCCTGTATGCTTCAGGGTCAGGCCATCCGCCGAGTATAAGAGCAGAAACTCGTACTCATCGGTATCATGCGATACAAGTGGGATGGACAGCTTTTGGGAAAGCCTCATGGACTTGTCATGCTGGTCAGGGACAGCGAGGCAGACAGCTATGGAAAATGATTTGTTGCTATCAATCACGATGATTTTGTATAAAAAAGTATCAAGTGATATAAATATTTGTTAAAAGGGCTGCATATAATCAGATTGATTTGGACCTATAATACCCGTAAGAAGTCTATAAGGAAAGCATGGATCATCACGATATGGAAGAACCAGGTGTTGTGGCAATTATCCCGGCCCGTTATCACTCAAACCGTTTCGAGGGTAAACCGGTTGCGCCCATACTGGGAAAACCAATGATACAGCACGTATACGAAAGGGCTCTTTCCGTGCCATTGCTTTCCAGGGTTGTCGTAGCCACCGATGATGAGCGCATAGCAGAATGTGTAAGGTCCTTTAACGGCGAGGTAGTCATGACGAGGCCGGATCATGCCTCTGGGACAGACAGGCTGGCAGAAGCTGCCACGAAACTGAACATTCCCGAGCAGGACGTTGTAGTCAATATCCAGGGAGACCAACCCCTTTTCCCGGCAGAAGTGATTGAGCAGGTTGCCCGTCCGCTTCTTATCGACCCGGCCCTGCCTATGTCCACCCTGATCTATAAAATTATCCGCAAGGAGGAAATAGGGGATCCCAATCATGTGAAAACCGTTTTTGACCGGAACGGCTATGCCCTTTATTTTTCACGTTCACCCATCCCATTTCAGAGAGATCCGACCGAGGTTGTTGAGCCCACCTATTACAAACATCTTGGTTTTTATGGATATCGCAAGGGGTTTCTCCTTACATTTGTGAGTCTGCCTGAAGGTGAATGGGAGCGTTTTGAAAAACTGGAGCAGCTGCGGGCCCTTGAATTTGGTTACAGGATCAAGGTTGTACTAACTGAATACGATTCAGTGGAAGTTGACACCCTAAATGACTTGAGACGAGTTGAAGAAATTCTGCTCCGGCAGATGCAGAATGACTAGAATAAATGCTATTGAGAATAAATAAAAGGGAAAAGGATTGAATAATGCGAAAGAAAATTACGATCATTGGTGCAGGTAATGTTGGGGCGACTGCAGCCCATTGGGCTGTTGTACGAGGTCTTGGTGATGTGGTTTTACTGGATGTTGTGGAGGGTGTGCCGCAGGGGAAAGCTCTTGATCTCTGGCAGTCCGGGCCGGTTGAAAATTTTGCCTGGTCCGTGAAGGGCAGCAACGATTATGCTGACTCAGCAGGCTCAGATATTGTTATCATTACAGCCGGACTCGCAAGAAAACCGGGGATGTCCAGGGATGATCTACTGACCAAGAACGTCGCCATTGTGAAAACATGCACAGAGGAGGCAGTAAAATATTCGCCGGATTGCGTTCTTATAGTTGTCACGAATCCGATCGATGCCATGGTGTATACCTCCTTCAAAGTTTCAGGGTTTCCGCGCAACAGGGTGATCGGCATGGCCGGGGTTCTTGATTCAGCCCGTTACAGAACCTTTCTTGCCGATGCAATTGGCGTGGCACCAATGGATGTCAATGCCATGGTTATGGGGATACACGGCGATAATATGCTGCCGATGGTCCGGTTGGCCAATGTTGCAGGCGTGCCTATTATTGATCTCCTTTCTGAAGAACAGATCAATGAAGTTGTCAAGCGCACCCAGATGGGAGGTATAGAGATTGTGAACCACCTGAAGACCGGAAGCGCTTTTTATTCACCAGGCCTTTCTGCTGTTGAAATGGCAGAGGCTATTGTCAAGGACACCAAAAGGGTCCTCCCCTGTGCCGCTTACCTGGAAGGGGAATTCGGCATATCAGGCTGTTTTTTAGGTGTGCCGGTGGTCCTTGGCGACAAGGGTGTCGAACGTATTTTGGAGTTCAAACTTACCGATGAGGAGAAGGCGGCATTAAATGAATCCGTGGCTGCGGTGCAGAATCAGATGGCTGCTACCGGCCTCTAAAGTGTGATGTTTTGTAGAAAGAAACAGAAATTCCATTATGAATTCCACAAAGGCAATTGAAGACAGTTTGACTTTCCTGGATAATCTTATCCAGTCATCTCTTGATATACTTCCGCATCAGGAATATGCCGAAAAGCTCATATACCTTGAATTGCAGGGCCCGCCAGAAGGTTTACCCAACAAAGTAGCGGCAGCATTGGGTGATCTGGCGTCCTCCCTGTCGCAGTTTGATGTGCAAAACACCAAAGTAGTTGTCCTTGGGGGCGGCACTGGACTCTCAAACATTATCGGGGGTGACAGTAGAAAGGAACATTGGCCTGAGAATCCTTTCAGCGGCCTGAAGGAGATTTTCCCGCAAACAAAGGCCATAGTCTGTGTAACCGATGACGGAGGTTCCACCGGGGAACTTTTAAAGGATTTACCTTTTATTGCCCTGGGTGACCTTAGGCATGTCCTGCTTTCATCAATAAGGGAAAAAAGCCTGCAGGACATGTACGGTTTAAATAGGTCCGAATGTTTCCAGGTAGCAAATATACTGCATAGACTGTTTAATTACCGTTTTACAAGGCATCCGGGATCATTAGGAAAACTGAGCGCTGCAGCAGGATTAGACCCTGCAGTGCTGCCAGGGCCCATGTATGAATACCTGACTGGACTTCTGGAGACAATTTTTACTGATCCGGTATTGGCAAAACTGTTATTCAGGCCGCACTGTTTGGGGAATCTTTTGCTGGCAGCAGCAATATGGCAGTATGCTGAAGAACTGCGTCAAAAAGTTCTAACAACCGAGGTCTGTTATTTCTCCCATTCCAATGACTATGAAGGGTTGAAGCATTTATACCGCATAATGGCGCTTGCTGAAGATGCTGTTATGCCCTGTTCCTTGACCCCGGCTGCTCTACAGGTATTATACAGCAACGGCACCCTGGTGACAGGTGAGTACAAGTCAAGTTATGCCCGGCGAGGGTATCCTGTCGATCGCTTGTTTGTCAGTTTCGTGGAAAAACCTAACGTGCCGGATGAACTGATAAAATCTCTGGAAACAGCAGATATTATTATCCTGGCTCCGGGCAGTCTTTATACAAGTACAATTCCAATTTTCCAAGTACCTGGATTGGCTGATGCGGTGCGTAATAATGAAAAAGCACTGAAGATCCTTGTTGCAAACCTTTGGGTCCAGAAAGGGGAAACCGATGTAGTACGCGAAGACCCTAAAAGGCGTTTTTATGTCTCTGACCTTATAAAGGCATATCAACGCAATATTCCAGGAGGAGTCAGGGGACTTTTCCGGCATGTGATGTCATTGGGACTGCAGGATATATCCGGTTCTATTCTGCAGAATTATGCCATGGAAGACAAGATCCCAATATTCATGGATAGGGAAAAGGTTGCAGCCATGGGGTTCAAGTCCCTTGAGGCAGGTATTTTTTCTCAGGCTGCACTGCGTGAACGCAACGTCATTCAGCATGATCCAATGATGCTTGCCCGGGCTATACGAACTCTAGTGGCAGTTACTTCCCTGCAACGAAAAATCCTGCCGCTGTATGATCTTCCTGAAGAGCCTGCAAACCTCCTGCCTAAAAGCTTCTACATGAAACAGACCCTGGTGCAAAAGGACAACCTGTATCCCTGTGAGAGATATGCGGCGCTGGAAAAATGGCTGAAAGAAATTCGCATAAGGCAAGATTCTGGCAGGGAAGAGATTTCATTGAGACTGCTGGAAATTCTCTGGTTCCATCAGGATATAAGCTTGGGGCATCTGTCTAATATAAAGGCTATACAGATTATAGACCGGGCAACTTGGTCACGCAGTCAGGAATGGGATAACGTATATTCGTTTTACGATCCGGAAGAAGGCACAATAAAGATCTGCCATGATGTCCTTGCCGGAAAAATTCACTTTGAGCAGGCTTTTCTGGTCGCACTGGGGCAGGCTCTTTTAGGCAATTATGCAGCCAGCAAAGAAATGGAACCTGTTGAAAAGGGGGGAGAAGCTGTTGGTAAGTTGTTCAAGCTCACAGTTCGGCCTCCGGAAGACCGGAACACATTTCTTTCGGACGAGGAATTGTCACAGTATTTAGTGTTGGCTAGAATGATAAAATCCGAATCAAAGGCCTTGCTGTACACCAGGCTTATAAATGGGAATGAAGGCTTTACCCCGCCGGGGATGCTTTTTGGTCTTATATATGCCTGGTACCTGGATAATCGTTTTGCTGCACATGTGGAGTACAAAATGGCTGTGATGCGGACAGATATTTCTGATCTTATACCGGAGCAGGTAAAGGTGCATATAAGGCGCAAAACCCTTGTGGAGTTTTTTCGCCGTTCGGTATTCCGCTATTCATCTCCTAATTATGATACAATGTCAGGCAACAGTACTGATTCATAATTCATTATTTCAACTACTGCACAGTTCTTTTTTTTATTCAATTTGATCCTCTGAACAAAGAAGAGGGGATCACCGTATATCCTCTCCAATTCATTTCAAAGATACAAATAATTCATAGAGCTAAAACAGGCAAAAATAGTGGAAATACTAATTTATGCTGTATAATTAGCTATATTTATACTGTATAAATTCATTATAACAGCTAAAGTTTAACTTTATACCATTATAAGTTCGTGATGACCTTATCACATTTTTTATAAATAAATACCTGTATTTATTTGATTAATTATTAAAATAAATTATGGTTTTCCTCAAGCACCTCAAATAAACAAGATTTATACAGTATAAATTTGCGTGTAAAATAATTTTAGACTGTATAATTTTTTACTTGACAGATATAATTTCTTACTATACTGTCCATTTTGGAAATGCAATTTAACGGTTTTGCTTTTGGTTTATATTGCGTTTATTCAGTAGGCTACTGAGTTTAGACAGATTAATTAGAACATGTGTAAATTGTATGAGGGAGAATCATGAGCACTAGCAATTTAATTACCAGCAAAGACCTAATGCAACAAACAGGTATTTCACGGGCTACCCTCAATAATTACATAAAGATGGGTATTCTGCCCAAGCCTATTGTAAGACGACCGGGTCCTGATCAGAAAGGCGTAAAACAAATCGGCTATTTCCCTGTAAGTGTCTTGGAGAATATTTTAAAAGTTAAACTGTTGAAGCAGCAAGGCAATACCATGGACGAAATAGCCAATATGTTTCAAGAGGGTTCTGCAATTGCAGATCAAGACTTACAAGATATGGAAAACTTTGAAGCCCGTGTAGACGATAAAGACACAGAAGACCTCGATGCTCATTTAGACGATAAAATCTCAGAAAACCTTGACGACCTTTTAGACATTCCGGTTCGAGAAGACATAGCAGATCGGGCAGATGAAAAAGACCAAGGCGACATTGAAGACATCATCAAAGACATCGAAGAACCTAAGATTCAAATTCGCCATCCTGAAAATCCTTTTCCACAAACCCAACGCAGAGTAATCACCGATGAACTGCAGGTAACTATCAGTGATATCAGTTCACCGGCATATCTGATTAATCATAATTTCGAGATTGAATGGATCAATAAACCGGCTGAAGAGTTAATTTTTAATCGTGACATCAGGCCGATTGTTGATATTGAGTCTCGAAATATCTTTAAGCTGCTGCTCAACGAGGAACTATGCAAAGATGTACGTAACTGGAGAGAGTCCGTACTTCTTCATCTAACCGTTTTACAAAACAGGATTTCTAAAAATAATCTGCATTCATTATTTGATGGTATTAAAGAAAGGGAAATAACGATACTGGATGAGTTATTTGTAGAAAAGAGTAGATCTGCCGTTGAAAATATCTATCACCTTCCAGCAACAATTACGAAATCCGACAATTCCAGTTTGTCCTACTGGGTGCATACCATGTCATTCAGGGAAGGGACTTTCTTTGTCTATGTGCCGCAAGACAGTGTCAATACGGCCTTGCTGGATATGCTATCCCAGCGAGACAAAATAATTAATGAACTCCTGAAAAACAGAATGCCGTCCCTGGTATCACTTTGCGTACTCATTGCAGACCTCCAGGATTCGGTGAAAATAAGTGCTGAATTGCTGCCGGCTCATTATTTTGAGTTAATCAATGAACTATGGCAGACAGTTGGCCCAACCTTTGAAAAATATAAAGGTATATATGGCAAACATGCTGGTGATGGAATGCTCTATTATTTCATCCACAGACCCGGAGCAAATTACTTAATGAATGCGGTTAATTGTGCTTTGGAAATACGCGAGGTCATGAAAGAACTGAGTAGTAAGTGGAAACTTCGCAAGGGCTGGAACACTGAGCTGTTTTTAAATACCGGCATCAATGAGGGACAGGAGTTTTTTGGAACCGTTCAATCATCAAATAATATTGAGTTTACAGCCCTGGGCGATAGCATCAATATTGCTGCCCGGCTTTCAGATCTTGCCCATAATGGTGAGATCTGGACAACAAAGAACCTTATCAGCCGGCTTACACATGATGAACGGAATATGATCCGCTTTGGGGTGCATCAGGAAAACCAGGCAGGAAGGACCTTCATCCGCAATTCCTTTTCCAGGATAGGAGATATAATTGATAATGATACTTTCGATTACCGCCATTTATCGTCAATTGCAGGACTTCCAATAACAGAGATCAGGGAAAAAGTATTTCAGGGCCCGATGGTACAGGATTCAGGCACAATAGATATTGCTGGTTAAAAGGGACAACGACCAATGAAAACAGCCAAAATTGCGGAATTGGAGAGCTTTATTGTGAGTGAAAAAGTGGAGAAGTATGAACTGATCAGGCGTATAGAACTGTTGGAGAAGGAAAAAGCCGAATGCGGGCTTGCCGCAAAGGAGAGTCTGCACAAATGTGAAGCACAGTATAAGGCAATGCTTGAGTCAGTTGATGCGCACATGACACTCGTCGACAGGAATTTAATAATTCTGTGGGCCAATGAGAAGGCAAAAATAAATTTCGGCCATGATATTTTGGGAAAATCCTGCTGTGAAGCCCTGTACGGCAAGAAAGAGCTCTGTTGTGATCCCTCTTCATGCCTGACCCGCCAGGCCTTTCGCAATGGCAATACTGCCAAGCGCCATTCAATGAAGATGAAATCCAAGAATGGTACCGGTATGTACTTTGAGGGTACCGCCCGGGTCGTTTCCTGGGATAATGACGGCAAGCCTTCTGTAGTTGTAAAAATCTATAAGGATATTACCGAACGCAAGCTTGCTGAAGAAAAATTACGCAATAATATGAAGCAGATGCGTAAGAATCTAGACGGTACAATCCAGGCAATTGCAAGAACTGTTGAGACAAGGGATGCCTATACTGCCGGTCATCAGCGTCGGACGACTGATATTGCCGGAGCAGTAGCCTATGGAATGGGTCTGTCCAAACAGGTGATAGACGGTATTCGCATGGCTGGAGTCATACATGACCTGGGCAAGATTTCTGTTCCAGCTGAGATTTTAAGCAAACCGGGTAAGATTAATGAATCGGAATTTTCCTTGATCAAGCAGCATCCCCAGGCAGGTTATGAGATATTGAAAGGCATAGATTTTAAATGGCCCGTTGCAGATATTGTGCTGCAACACCATGAAAGGCTTAACGGTTCAGGTTATCCATACGGCCTCAAAGGCGAAGAAATTCTCCTAGAAGCAAAAATTCTCGGGGTTGCCGATGTTATTGAGGCAATGGCCTCTCATCGTCCATATCGGCCTGCACTTGGTATTGATGACGCCTTTGAGGAAATTACCATGAAGAGAGGAATACTGTATGACCCCGATGTCGTGGATGCTTCAATTGATTTGTTTACAAAGAAAGGATACCAGTTACACTGATTCATCCAATGGATCAGGATATCCCCATCAAGCTGGCCGGGCATAATTTGTCCGGCAGCCAAATAGAAAGAGCTATTTCGTGATTACACGCCCATTCATGGAATGATCGTTTTTCCAGTATCATTCATCCTGCTTTATTTTTTTTAGTCCGGAAAGGTCATGCCAAAGCTGGGTAGCCCCAACAACCCCAAGAGGAATGCAGAAAAACTGCAGAAAAGGGACAGCCAGCACGCCCATTACACCGGTACCAAATCCCAGCATCAGAAATTTCTGCGAATAGATGAAGTTCCGCTGATCCCGGAAAGTCAAATGTTTGCGGTAGAATACGTACCCCGTATACTCCACCACCAGGAAAAAAATGGTCAGGAGCACCGAAAGAATGGAGTAGGGCAGGGAGCCGCCCGGAAACAGGTTCAGGGGTAACAGAAAAGCCATAAGGGCAACAAAGATTATGATCTTTTTGCTTTCATCCATCACCGTATGCATGGCATCCCTGAGAAATACTTTGAAAACAAAAGGCTCTTCATTGTGGATTCCTGTAAGCAGTTCCTCGGTTTTTTCAGAGAGAATGTCATTGAACGGCGAGGAGATGATAGCGCCGGTGACCGTAAAACCGAAAAAAACCAGGACCATTGTCATGAGGATGGCTACTGTCCAGAGGAAATAGGAAAGGATCACCCAGTACCAGGCATCACCCTGGGGTATGTAATGCACAACTACGGAGTTGAAAAAAGAGAGTCCCCAGAAGACAGCGACACTCAAAATTACGAAGTTGATAAGAAAAGGCACAATGATGTACTTGAAAAGAACGGGATGGCCTTTAATGAATTTTCCTGCCCGGAAAGGGTAGAGGAATCCCTGGGAAAAATTGGAGACAGGATTGTTTTTCAAATTGAGAGTCATAGTTTTTTAATTTAGCGAAGCGACCTGTAGCTTTGAAAAATTGCACTACCGGTGCCATAATTTACTTTTAATGAGAATTTTTAAGAACCATCCTGCTTGTTAAAATGCTTATACATCATCGCTGGTCGGGATCTTGTCCGTACATGGCACCCAGCTCTGGCACAGGCCGCAGGCATAAGTCTCAAACCCGTATTTTTCTTTAATATAGTCATGCATAACCTTCTCCGTATACTGCATGCACCGTTTTTTATTATGCCCTTCTTCGCTGAGAGCATTGACAGGGCAGCGGGGTATGCATTTCCTGCAGATGTTTTCAGTAAAATGCAGACAATAGGCATGATGATCGTTATAAGGTCTGGTGCTTGGCGGGATCTTAAGTGCAGCGATGACGGAGCCTACGCGCATTGCCTTGCCGACAGGCGTTATGAGGCCGTCGCACAGCCCAAAGGTTCCAAGGCCGGCAGCATAGGCTCCATGACGCTCGGACCAGTTCGAGCAGGGGGCATAGGGCCCTTTATCCGATCTGGCCCAATGCGGCGAGAGGAGCGGTGCCAGCGCAAGGATGGATGCTGCCTCAAGCTGTTCCACCACATGTGAGCGGATTGCATTATTGAATTTCTCACCAATATCGCGGGTCCGTACCCAACGTTCCGACGGGTAGCGATCCTGCTCAGCCTGCTCCTTACGGGTGGCAGCAGTGGATGGGATGATCCAGCTTATGACCGATATATCATCGGCAGCAAGCTTATTGTCCGGAAAAGTTTTAGCAAACATTTCAAGGGGAGAAAAATAAAAAGAGCCTATATGGGCTTTATATTCGTCGTAGAGCGGGTCGGCACCGCTGGAGAAACCGACGAGCGGGGTGGCGAAAATTTTTTCGCGCACCGTAAATCCCATGTCATTGAGCGGTGATTTCTCTACAAAATCCTTGATTACATCTGTTATCCAGAAACCTTTATCCATTTTACTCCCCTGTTTAACAGTTTTTTTCGGTTATTATATAATGTGCTATATATTAATAACTTATATAAAATATCCCAGTTGCGTACAAATTATTTATTTAAGTAAAGACCCGGTTGGGCTCACAGAAAAATTTAAACAGCCATTTGTTGCTATATTATGTATCGATTAGAACGGGAACAGGAAATTTGCATCACAATCCAGAAAGCCTGGGATTTCATCAGAAACCCGAGAAATCTTAACAGGATAACTCCGCCAGAACTTGGATTTGAAATTATCTCTGATGTCCCAGACAGCATGTTTAATGGGCTTATTATCGAGTATATCATCACTATCCCTTTTTTCGGCAGGCGAAAATGGGTTGCCGAGATAAAACATATACGGGAACCGTTCTCTTTTGTCGATGAACAGAGGGCAGGGCCCTATAAATTCTGGTATCACTATCATGAACTCATTAAAACGGATAAAGGTATACGGGTTATTGACAGGGTATATTATGAAGTTCCGTATGGAATACTTGGTAAGCTGCTGCATTTTTTTGTCATACACAAAACGCTGCAACGAATTTTTGATTACAGGGCTGAAAAATTTACGGAATTATTCAGCGAATAAATTATTTGCCGGTCGTTATGTTTATCCGTTTTGAAAGCAATAGCATAGGTTATGTCCCAAAGTACAAGAAAATTTTTTGCAGTAATCCTCCTCGTTCTCCTTATTGGGTTGCCGTTAATTAACTGGCAGCTTGGAGCACTCCTTTGGATGTGCGCGTGGCTCATA
The DNA here is from genome assembly GCA_002868955.1 of Desulfobulbaceae bacterium. Taxonomy (GTDB): domain Bacteria; phylum Desulfobacterota; class Desulfobulbia; order Desulfobulbales; family BM004; genus BM004. Next base: position 12,286 of record PKTW01000068.1, on the reverse strand, counting down.
TTTATCTTTCAGAAACTGTTTCCTGGACATATCGAGAAATTCGGTGATGAAAATAACGAGAGGGATGATCCGGAGTAATTGTATGGCATGCCTTTCATATACAATATTGTGGCAGGTTAAATGTCCTTATGTAATAGTAACTTGAAAAATATCTCTGGAAAAGTTATTGTAATAATGTTAGTTGGATTTCTATTTTACTGAAAGCAACTGCAAAGGTATTTTAAAAGAAGCTGAGCATATTTTAATAATTGTAAAAGCCAAACCTGTTGCGAGGCAGGGACGGAAAGCCACAGGTCTCATCGAGATAGCTGGGTTGCCATTTACATCGGAGCCGAGCTGCCTCTTGAGAGGTTTCTCGGTTTTTTTGTTTTACAATTAGAAACGATTACATATCGGTGGAGGTGTGAAATGGATGTAATTACAGATTTACTATTCAATCATTACAACCAAACGCCTTGATTGTTTTTAATCCAACATAACAAAATTTTATTAGCATTCAGAGGATAACACTGAAAATGGAAACTTGGTATGAAGTAGAATATTCTTATAATAGACCCGGTTCTGAAAAATTAAAATACAAGGGTCTAAAAGTATGTAAAACCAGAGAGGAAGCGGAAAAATTCGCGGCTGTGGTTTATTGGTTGTCCAAAAAAGATAAAGGAGAATATGATTCTAGACAATTTAAAGTATCAGAAGAATATCTCGGAAAAGGAAAGTTTCTAGCTTTAAAAAAGATTTATATATGCACCAAAAAAGAAATAAAATTAAAAATAAATGGGAAATAGCAGGGTGGAGATATGTAAAAAATTTAAACCACTGAAAGCCGCCATAATCAAATTGTTTGCTATCAATCACGAAGTATGAATGATCCCTGAAAGCTTAAGTACCAAGGGACATGAAACCCTCTCAGTTAATTCTGAGGGGTTTTTTTATTCTCTCTTAGGGTAAATACCCCGCGGCTTGCCGCGTTTGTTGGGTAGCAACACTTGTAAAAATACCCCGTGGCTTGCCGCGGGGAGTTTCATTTATAAATTTTGCCCGATAGTAAGTTCAATCACTGGGTGCACAAAGAAAACACAAATGAACTGTAAAAGGCGAACAAACCCCTGTTATTTCTCGTCGTCAGGTATGTTATTTGGATCAGGCGGGGGATATGTACCCTCGAGAATCTGCCTGTTTTTGAGTAAAAAATTCTTCTCAATTTCTCCTTTTTTTAATCCCAGGAATTGCAGGGAACAGCCTTGGCCATAAACAGCACCAGTATCATCGGTTTTCCAAGTCCAGAGCCTGCAGTACTTTTGCATGCAGCGAGCATGCTGCCATTTGTTTTTTGTTTCTCCAAAACCGACAATGGAAAGGCTTTTGCCGGTTTGTGCCATATTAAACGGGCACATATCAAAGAGCTGATAAGTTTGTTCTGTTTCAGTTGAAGAAATAATTTTACCAGGATTCTCCTGGGCGATTTGCTCGATTTTTTGCAGCCGCTGCTGGAGGAGTTTTGTTGCCTCTTCTGCCTGCTTTTTCTCATCATCCAGCTTCTGCTTCAGTTTTTCATCCGCCTCTCTTTGCAGCAGCTCTTCTTCCTCTTTGCGTTTCCGTTCTTCCTCTTCTTGGCGCATTCTTTCTGCTTCAAGTTTCAGAAGTCTTTCTTTTTCCTCTTTTTCTTTTTTCTCCAGCGCTTCTTTCTGCAGCCGTTCTTCTTCCTCTTTGCGCTTCCGTTCTTCCTTTTCTTGGCGTGCTCTTTCTGCTTCGAGTATCTGACGTCTTTCGGTTTCTATTTGTTTTTTTCTATTCTGTTCTTCTCTCTGCAGCCGCTCTTGTTCTTCTTTACGCTTCCGTTCTTCCTCTTTCTTGAGTCTTTCCAGCTTGGCTTTCCGTTCATTTTCGCGTTGTTTTTCCAACTCGGCCAACTCCTGCCTGGCTTTATCTTTTTCAAAGATAATGCCACATGATGGACATTCATAATCCGGGAAAAGCAGATCGTCCTGTACAGTTCTTTCGTATTTGCATTTTGGGCAGGTTTTCATAACATATACTCCTTTTGGGGGCATTATGATAATCATCAACTTGTAAAGTCAGCGTAATATATACAAAAAAGTTCGGAAAGCATACACTTGGGTTATATTTATTTTTGTTAAATTATGCATGGAATATACTGTGTAAATGCAATTCAAAAATGATATTTCTCTTGTTGTTTATAAAGTATGCCATAAGCAGAAAGAGAGGCATATTTTTTGAATTATATAATCTTTACACTGGAAGCGATACATGAAAGCCTCCCATTTACATAAAGCAAAGAAGCATAGCTCGGATAGACTGGGAGGGGCTGAACGCTTGAGTTTGTGGCAGGATCTCCGGTTTCATTTCAGCCAGGAAGCCATTGCAGCACCACTGCCGGAATAAATTGTTGAACAGGAACAGCGCGTACATTCACCGCGGCTCGAAGTCTGCCCTTATCTGCCGCGGGAAGCTTCAATTCCAGATGGAATCGTATTTGACGGCGGCTCTACAAATTGCAACTAGCGCGAGCAGACGCTCATGACCTGTTTCATGTCTGTTTTACCAAGAAACGTATTATGAATACCGTCCTGGAGCAGGGTTGTCATGCCGCCCCTGATTGCCACTTCACGAAGATCTTCAACCAGGCACCTTTCTATGATCTGCATTTTCATAGGGCGGTCGCCGATGAGCAACTCAAAAAGCCCTATTCTGCCGCGGTAGCCAACATCATTGCATTCCTTGCACCCTTGGGGCTGATAAAAGACCAGATTATCTGTATAGGGAACGCTGAGCCGTTCATCAAAATATACGCCATAGAGATCCTTGATATGGTCGTATTCTAATTGTTCCGGATGATAAGCTTCCTTGCACTTGGGACAGAGGACACGGGTCAGGCGTTGGGCCAAAATACCTAAAAGGGCGTCAGCAAAGTTAAAGGGGTCCATACCCATGTCAATAAGGCGGGTAATGGTTTCTGGGGCGGAATTAGTATGCAGGGTACTGAAGACCAGATGGCCTGTAAGGGAGGCTTCGATACCCATCCTGACAGTTTCACGGTCCCGCATCTCTCCGACCATGATAACATCGGGATCAGCTCGCAGAAAGGCCCGCATTGCCTGGGCAAAGGTGGGGCCGGCCTTCATGTTTATCTGGAGCTGGCGTAAACCATACTGAGTAATCTCTACCGGGTCTTCCGCGGTCCAGATTTTTCGTTCCGGTTTGTTAATATGGGCAAGAGCTGAATGCAGTGTTGTGGTCTTGCCGGAACCTGTGGGGCCCACGACCATGATAATGCCGTAGGGCTTCTGAATGATATTTACGAACCGGTCAAGGGTCTCTTTGCGCATCATCTGGTCAAGAGGGAGCGGTTCGGCAGTGGCCAGAAGACGCAGGACCACATCTTCGTTATTGTTGGCCGTAGGAATAGTTGCAATGCGGAGTTCAATAATTTTATTGTTGGAGGTTTTGAAACGGATTTTACCATCCTGGGGTTTTCGTTTTTCAGAAATATCCATCTTGGCCAGGACTTTTATTCTGGAGACAACTGAACGGATATAGGCCGTGGGCACGGTTAACGCTTGCTGGCAGCGGCCGTCGATACGGTAGCGGACAATGGCATCTTTTTCAAAACTGTACGGCTCGATATGGATGTCTGAGGCCATCTGGTGGTATGCATCCTCAATTATTTTGCGGACCAGGAGAACAACGGTATTATCATTTACATCTGCTTCTTCTTCCAGGAAATCTGTATCTTGAAGGGAAGACTCACTATCTTGTCCTTTTAATTCATCGAGTAAGTCACCAACTGATAAGTCACCTACCGACTTGGAACTTTTCTTGCTTTTCATTGCTCCCCGAAAGCTATGCAGGAACTGTTCTATATCCTCCTTTAAAGCAAAGCGCAGTTCCACATCAGGAGTGCGATACAACTGCTGAACCTCCTGGATTTTGCTGTGGTCGCTTGGATCGTTTATGGCCAGCAGAAGTTCATCGCCGTCTGAATGCAATGGAACCCAGAGACCGCGAAGAAAAAAATCTAAATTCTTGCCCTTGATATATTCAATTGGGTTATAGATTGTGGTGGTCAAATCCTCGAATTTAACATCATAAAATTGCGCCAGGGCCTTTCCCAGTTGTTTTCGGCTCAGATCAAAATCATCCAGCAAGACCTTTTCCAGGTTTTTCTTATCTTTCTCCGCCTTATTGATAGCCTTTAGTAATCTATCTTCAGACAGGATGTTGTTCCGGGTAAGAATGCTGTAGGGGGCAGGAATTTTATCACTTGCCGTGAGCTTCTGCACTGTAGAAGCCTGCCCTTTATTGCGGGCCGGCAGGTGTTCCAGGATAAAACGTCCTAGAGCATCAGCAATTACCTTTAAATTGTCAATATCTTCACTGGAAAATTTATTACTGTCTTTTTTGTTAATGAGCTGGATTACCCCAAACAGGTTTTTTTTGCAGTATACCGGGGCAGATAGAACCTGTATTGTAGTAAATTTGGTTTGGTCATCCCATTTACGATTGAATTTGAGATCCGGATCAATCCGTTGTAGTTCATCCTTGTCATAGGCATCAATTATATTGACAATTTCACCGGTGGCAGCAACGAAGCCAGCTATGCTCGTCTTGTCAATGGGCAGGCGGATTTCCTTGCGGAGTCGTCCTGCTTTTACTTTAGAAACAATCTGCTTCTTCTTGTTGTCAGCAAAATAAATAGTGAAGGCTGCGACATCAAAATAATCTCTCATCTCTTGCTTCAAGCCATTGAGGAGTTCATTGATGTTCGAAGCAGAACGGAAAAGATTGGCAAGCTTTAACTCATCCTTGAAGCGGGCTGTGAAAGGTTCTTTTTCAGAAGAAGAACGGTTTTGGGCAGGATTTGCAGACATATATTTTCACCTTTTAACGTAAATTTTTTCTCTAGATCAAGGATTGCACATTGCATTTTTACCATAGTAAAAGACTTTTTGTCAAAATATCATACTGTTATTAAGAAAAATTACTCGCAGCGTCAGCACTGGAACAGGACAGAGAATTGCGAGTCTTATCATAGGTTATTATACTCCTGCACGATGAGAAGTTTATATGAAATAAAAAGGGAAACGTATAACTGAATTTTAGGTTTGCTTTTTGACAGATGCGGATATAAGATTACTATTATATTTTTTATAAAATCTTAAATTTCAATTATAAAGCCTTACATAAGGAGGAACTATCTATGTCCCCAAAAATATTTTTGATATTAGCACTTCTGTTTTTTGTCTTTTCGTTCACGCTTGCTTTTGCAAAGCATCACACCCTGGAGGACAGAGGGAAAGCACATTTTGAGAATGCGGCATTTGCTGGCGGCAAGAAATCTTGCAGTACGTGTCATCCCAATGGCCGGGGACTAGAAAGTGCCGGGGCGAAAACAGCATTTAACATAATGGGTGGTGAACAAAACAGCCTGGAAAGTGTAATAAATGTCTGTATCGTCAATGCCAATAAAGGAAATGCGATTGATGACAATTCGGTCGAGATGCAGGAACTGGTAAGTTATATCAAGTCGCTAAGCGCACAGACTGACCCCGGTGCAGGCAAATAGATAAGAAATTAAAAAACACCCTCCTGGTCAAAACCGGAGGGTGTTTTTTTACTGTACCTGGAAAGAAACTGTATTTAGCACTATTCCTGAGTAATCCTGCAATTCAACTTTCCAATTGCCTTTCAAACCTGCAAGCTTCTTGCTGGAATAAGTTCTCCACCGCATGCCCTTATTTAGGGGCAGCGCCACTCTTGCCATTTCAGTATCTTCAAAGTACCAGACAAAACTGACCGTGGTGTCCGCTTCGATCTCTTGTGCCTCAAGAAAGCAGTAAATTTTTTCAGTAACCGCAGAAAATGTCTCTCCTATGGCAACAGGCTCTTTGCCAATAATTTTTCCACATATAACCATGCGGTTGATGATAAATCCCGGATCATCCATTGATGAAGCTGGAGAAATGAGAGAGAGGAACAGTGTTACGGTCGCAATAATTGCAAAAATAAAAGGGCGTAATTTCATAAGGGCCTCCAAATGTATTTTGTATGTTTTATTATTTTTTCATATTCAGTTAAAATCAGAGCAAAGGGAGCAACTGTTGCAATTGTAAAAAATTTTGCACACCTATTGCCAGGACTTTGTTGTTTGACATACAAGGAGGAACTGCTCTGACATTAGCCTGAATCGCCATTTCTTCGTAGTGAATTGCCTTTTGCATATAAAAATACACTTGTGAACCAGATGCAAGATCTTTTGAATTCAGGCCGAGTTTTTCAGCAATCTGCAATAGAATTTCAAGTTTGCCAATATCATGGTCATCCTGTAAAAGGGCCATGAAAACCGCATGGTTGAATGCAGCAAACTTACCATGGTCTGCAGCCTATTTTGCAACAGCATGGACGAGCCTGGTGCGGGGTTGAAGAGACGGGAGCTTCATGGTAAAGCCCATTTTTCTGTCAGATGATAAACATCTCCCTGCCAGGCCTTGGTCAGGTACGCACTATTCGGGTCTAAAGTTGGAATCGGATATGCTCTGAGCTCAAATGTCTTCCACTGAATGACAATATGCGGCTCAGTATTGGCAAATTGTTCCTAAAATATTATATAAAAGTAATTGAAATTATTATATTACTATGATAATTTTTAAATGTTTTAATGATTTTTTTTGCTTCAATGTAGTAAAAAAAACGTTTGCATGACCTGGGGCGCAGAACCTTTTTTTTTCTCTTGGAAAAGAGTATATTTAATCTAACAATGGGAGCATTCTGATGAAATTGACAGTCAGGTACTTGGGCGCGCTTACTCTTGGAGCCCTAATCGCAGGAACTGGTTCCGCACATGCTGAAACACTCCAGGATGCTGTTCATTACATGCTGCAAACCAATCCGGATGTAAAATCAATTGCCTATAATCGGCTGGCAAGGGGTGAGGAAGTCAAGCAGGCAAGGGCAGGGTACCTGCCCAGCCTTGACATTTCTTACGGTGCCGGCATCGCGGACCAGAAGAACCCCTTTGACGATACTTCCTATCCGCAATCAACTGTATTGAGTCTGCGACAAAATGTATTTCGTGGGTTTGCTGATCAATATGAGGTGGAAAGGCAGACAGCACGGGTCAATTCATCTGCTTATCTGCTGCAGGGTAGATCAGAGAACATCGCCTTAGTGACCTCACGTGTATATTTGAATTACCTGCGTCAACTTGAGCTACTTGAGTTGGCAAAAGAGAACCTTACGATACACCAGCGGATTCATGACCAGATCAAACTGCGAAGCGAATCCGGTATAGATCGAAAAGCAGATCTTGACCAGGTCATGGGACGTCTGTCCCTGGCAGAATCTAGTCTAGTTATTGCCGAGGCAAACGTTGCTGATGCTGAGACCGATTATCAGTTTGTCGTTGGACGTATACCCGAGCATCTGGTCAAGCCCCAGCCGGTGGATGATTTTATCCCTGCATTACTGGAAGAAGCCCAGCAACTGGCCGTGAAAAACTATCCGATCCTCAAGTCTGCCCAGGCAGACGTGCAAGCCCGTGAAGCCCAGTACGTTGTTGCCAAGAGCAACTATTATCCCAAGCTGGATATCGTAGTTGACCAGAAATGGGAAGAGGATGTCGATATTCCAGGGTACGAGGAGGAACTAAGAGCTACAGCCGTTGCGCGTTTCAACATTTTCAATGGTTTCAGCGATAAGGCCCGCATTGCGGAAACATGCTACCTTATCAAAGAGGCACGTGAAATTCAGAAAAACACGGAACGCCAGATTATTGAATCCATCCGTTTGTCATGGATGGCCCATCAAGCATCCCAAAACTCAATTGTCTACCTGCAGAATTATGTCAAGTCAACAGGAGCGACTGCAGAGGCCTTTTCCAAGCAATGGAATATTGGCAGACGGTCCATGTTTGATGTTCTGGACATAGAAGCAGAACTTGTCAATGCCAAGATAGACCTGGTCAATGCTCAGTATGACAAACTCTATGCGCAGTATAGAATTTTAAACGGTATGGGACAACTGGTTCATACAATGGGATTGCAGTGGCCTGTGGAAAGCAAGGTTGAAAAAGATAATCAGGATGATGACGCTTCATAAGGTGAATATCTTTAGCAACAGAAGATAAATATCTGCATTGGCGTAATGTCTGACGTGCAAACAAGACCATGACTCGGAATTGATTATAGATTGTTGCTTATTCAAGCAGTAAGTAGTTAAAATGGGGCAGCACATTTTTGCTGCCCCATTTTTGTTTTGTACCTGCTCCTGCCTATCCTAACAATTTTCGAGGGGGAGTTTACCCAGAAATAGAGTTTTCTGTTATTACACCATTGTGGTCATACATACTGATAAAATAAAGCTTACCCTGCTTTTTCTTGTTATTTTTTTGTTTCTGATCGGTATTGCACCGGTTATCAGCGGAAGTGATTTTCATCTCGACAAAGAGCTTCTCAATAAGGTAGAGCACAAATATGGAAAGGAAGCACATACTCTCCTTGTTGCCTGGGAAGGTCTCATAATTCAGGATATGAGCATGACGGACCTGGATAAACTTAAGCGGGTCAATGATTTTTTAAACCAGATGGAATTTGTTGATGATAGGATCCACTGGAAAAAAGAAGATTATTGGGCAACTCCCATAGAGTTTTTAGCTACCCAGGGTGGTGACTGCGAAGATTTTGCAATTGCAAAATATTTCACCCTTAAAACAATGGGAGTTGATGAAGAAAAATTAAATCTCACATATGTAAAATCCCTCAATTTAAATGTCCACCATATGGTTCTCACATATTTCAGTACAGCAGATGCAGAGCCACTCATTCTCGATAATCTTGTAAGAGAAATAAAAAGTGCATCACAACGTACAGATTTAATTCCAATATACAGTTTTAACGGCACGGGTTTGTGGCTCGCCAAGCAGCGGGGACGAGGCAAACTGGCTGGGAGCAGCAACCGGCTGCAATACTGGCAGGATTTACTGCAAAGGATGTCCGATGACAATTTTTAAGGAATCAAGCCAAGTTGCAAGGTGTTCGCGTATTTTATGAAAATGCCTAAGGAGGGAGCGCAAATGAAATTTAGCCATTCTAGCTGGATATTCGGGTGCCAATGGCAATATAGTTTTGTATTTTATGCGTTCTGATAAGAATTAATTGTGTAAAACATGGTGTAAATTATGACACTTTACAGGCAACTCGTTATCTTCACGCTGGTTCTTTTCTTGATCCTGTTTACAGGAACTCTGCTGGTAAAGTTTGAGAGTACCAGGTCTTTTCTCATGGACCAATTGGAATCGCATGCCCAGGATACTGCCACCTCCCTGGGGGTGTCTATATCGCAGTACAGTACTGAAAATGATTTGCCTGCTATTGAAAGTATGATCAATGCGGTGTTTGACAGGGGCTATTACCGGATTGTTCGATATACGGACACCAACGGTAATATTCTCATAGACAGGGCGCTTGATGTCACCATTGAAAATGTGCCGCAATGGTTTATCAGCCTGGTCCCGTTAAAAACTCCTGAGATATCTGCAAAAGTCATGTCGGGCTGGAACCAGGCCGGAACCATTTATGTTAAAAGCCATCCCGGGTATGCTTATAAGACCCTGTGGGAGAATGTTGTACGCATGACGCTATGGTTTTTGGTCTGCGGGATTGCCGTTCTCTTTGCAGGAGGATTTGGTTTGCGGTTACTGTTGAAACCATTGTCTTTGGTTGAACGACAGGCGGATGCTCTGTGTAAGAAAAAATATGAGATCCAGAAATATCTGCCCAAAACCAAAGAACTGCGTCGTGTCGTTGAAGCCATGAACCGCATGACCGGTAAGGTCAAGGTGATGTTTGATGAGCAGGTTGCCATTACAGAAGGACTTCGTAAGCATGCCTATCATGATTCCCTGACCGGGTTGGGTAACAGGCGTTATTTTGAAAGCCAGATAAACGCCCGGCTTGATCGGCAGGACAGTACAACACAAGGTATTTTAATGTTGGTCCAGATCAATGATCTACATGCATTGAATCAGCAGAAAGGTTTTCAGGCAGGCGACGAACTTTTGAAACGGGCCGGAGTTTTACTCCAGGAAGCTGCAAAAAAACATGCAAATGTTACCCTGGCCCGTTTAACAGGAGGCGATTTCGGCATTTTTGTACCCGATGTTTCGTCATGGGATGCTGAAGCTATAGCTGAAGCAGTATGCGCTGAAATGAACCAGCTTGCTGTTGAACAACTCACATTGACGGATAATGTTGGCCATGTCGGCGTTGTATGTTATGAAAATTTCACCAGGCTGGAACGTTTGTTGTCTGAGGCGGACCTGGCCCTGCGTTCGGCCCAGCAGGCTGGTCCTAATAAATGTGAAGTTCGTGCAGTCACAGATGAAACAGAAGAAATTCCACTGGGGCGGCAGCAGTGGAAAAATATCCTTGACCAGGCGTTAGCACAACGCAAAATTACCCTGTTTGCCCAGAACGTTGTCAATACCCATGACAGCGATAAGATAATTCATCGTGAGCTTTTCGCCCGCATAATACAGGAAGACGGCAATCTTTTGAGTGCCGGATTATTCATGCCCTTTGCTGAACATTTACATCTTGTTTCATACCTAGATCGTATAGTTCTGGAAGAGGTGATGCAGCTTGATGTAGCTAGTATAGGCGCTGACCGGGTGGCAGTAAATATGTCGCCGGCATCGCTCCAGAATGATTCATTACGTCGTTGGCTTTTAGATAAAATTGAACGGCTGCCGAAAAAAGCCCCGCGGGTTAATTTTGAATTTCCAGAGTTCGGCGCAGTCCAGCATCTCGACAGGATTAAAGAGTTCAGTTCAGCAGTCAGGAAGTATGGGCATCTTGTCGGCCTGGATCACTACGGCCAGGGTTTTTCCCATTTGGGCTATCTTAAGTCACTGCGTCCGGACTATGTCAAGATTGACAGGGCTTACACAGTGGAGTTGAAAGATGAAGAGAGCGACAGCAGGTTCTTTATCGGTGCTCTCTGCAGTGTTGCACACAGCCTGGATATAACAGTAATTGCCGAAGGGGTTGAAACCGAGCAGCAATGGGAGCATCTTAAGAAACTTAACCTTGATGCAATTCAAGGGTATATCATTGACAGGCCTAAACCGCTCATTAATGAAATATAGAAAAAGTGAAATGATTCACAAACAGAATGTAGAGTTAATGGAATTCTGTTTAGAGGGGACTAAAGAATATCATCTACCATCAGGTGATCCGGCCCGATTCCCTCGCGCAACATTTTACGATCACTGATCTTTGCCTGTGCTTGTTCAGGCAGTTCTGTAAAAAGAATAATGTTTTTACGGATAAGGAGATCTATCAGGTCTTCAAGTATGCGGATGATACCGGTATCAGAGAGCGACAGTAGTTGTATCCTGGGATCCGTATCAATATTTTTTTCAAGAAATTTAATAACCTCTTCATCCATTACGGTTTTTTGCTCGTCAGCACCTGTTTCTGGTTTATTATGCAAAGAAACTATGTTTCCAGCTTCATCTCTTTCTACGTACAGCATAACTTGGCTCCATTAAAATGAGTTGATCTCACTATATTTTATAAGCCATTTTGGTAAGTTATCCAACAAAAAACAAACATATCTTTATTTTAACCTTAAAATATATTTACCTGGTAAGATTAATACGTTAAATATGGTAAGTCGTTAATAGTTAAACATTATCTGTACTTTTCTTAGCCAGCATAATAAATCAATGCCAGAAAAAGACAAACAGCCCCCTCCAAGTCAATGGGATATTGGAGGGGATACTGATACTTATGATGATCCGCTTCTGGATTGTCTCATGCAGCTCGCCAAACTCCATGGCCGCCAGGCAACCAGAGCGGGTTTAAGTTCCGGCCTGCCCCTTGTCCACAACAGGCTTACCGTAGAGTTGTTTTCAAGGGCTGCAGACAGAACGGGATTGTCATCCCGTGTTCTCCACAGGCCCCTTGAAAAGATTGGGAACCTGCAGCTTCCTGTGATTCTACTCCTGAAAAACCGTAAAGCCTGCGTTCTTGTGGCTATTGAAGATGAAGGCAAACAGTTGAGGATTCTTCTGCCTGAAACAGGAATGGGGGAAGAAACAGTTGCAAAACAGGAGATGGAGGGTCTCTATACCGGCTACGGTATATTTGTGCGGCCAAAATTCCGCATGGATCGGCAAACTGTTGAGGAAATCAGTCCCCAAACATCGGGAAGAGGGTGGTTCTGGGGTACAATTTTTGAGTCATGGCGTATATACCGTGATGTTTTT
>PKTW01000010.1 GCA_002868955.1 Desulfobulbaceae bacterium | reverse complement strand
TAACAGCAATATACTTTATTTCATAAACAGGGATCAGTTTGTATCCCAAATTCTGATATCCAGCGTCATGAATTCACCTCCAGGCAGATGGTGGCAAAAAACCGTCGTATCGGTATAAAACGTATACTGAGCTGACTAGAAAAAAGGGCAGATAATGTCAAGGGGAAAATGGGTGGGTTATTCTGAGTAACAGGTGCAGCATTAGGAAGCTCTAGCCGCTTTCTCTAAAAATAAATTTGACCCTTAAGACTGTTGTGTAATAGAGTTGATTTACACAATGTGATCAGTTTTCAGCTTATTGGCTGAACATATAAAAGCCCCAACGAGGATTCAATGAAAAGACTTTCTGCGCTGCTTTTTGTTTTCTTCATCCTGGTCTGTTCCCACGCGAGTGCGCAATCTTCAAATTTTGTTTTTACCGGCAAAGAAATGTATGAATCCTGCACCCAATCTTGAAGATAATCCCGGGAAACACCATGAACCGGCCGCTTATCTCTTGATTCTTGCGCTGCGTGAAGCATATCCCTGCAAGGAGGAAAACCCCAGTCAATGAGCGAAACATTTGATATATGGAAATTGATAGCAGGGCTTGGGATTTTCCTCATCGGCATGTACATGCTTGAGGACGCTATCAAGATTCTTTCGGGAAAAGCCTTCCGGCGCATGATCCGTCTTTATACCAACGGCCGTTTCCGTTCAATCGGCAGCGGCACGCTTGTCACCGCCATCCTGCAGAGCAGTTCCGCGGCTTCCCTCATGGTGCTGGCATTTGTCGGCGCCGGAGTCATGAGCATGGAGAATGCCATAGGGGTGATCATGGGCTCAAATATCGGCACCACCCTGACCGTGTGGATTGTCGCTATTGTAGGCTTTAAGATGAAGATTGAAAGTTTTGCCCTGCCCTTCATCGGCCTTGGCGGCATCGGCCTCATTTTCTGTGACCCGGCTGAAAAGCCTTTCCAGTTTTGCCGGCTCCTGATTGGGTTCGGCTTTCTCTTTCTCGGGCTTGATTACATGAAGGGCAGCGTTGAAAGTATCGGCCAGAGTTTTGACCTGAGCATGGTTCCTGATTACGGCATCTGGTTCTACCTTGTTGTCGGGACCCTGCTTACAGCTATCATGCAGGCCAGTGCCGCCAGTATCGCTGTTATCCTGACTGCCCTGCACAGCGGCTTGATTACCTTTGATATAGGAGTGGCCATGGTGATAGGGGCCAATGTGGGCACCACCATTACTGTTATCCTTGGTTCTCTGGGCGGCATACCGGTCAAGAAAAGAGTCGCCTTCAGTCACCTGGTATTTAATGTTATCACCGGGGTTGTCGCCTTTTTGAGCATCAAGGGACTTGCCTGGCTCGTCACCCAATTTGTTGATATTCAGACCAACGCTGTCATGGGTCTGGCTCTTTTTCATACAATTTTCAATATAATCGGTGTCATGCTTTTTTTTCCTTTTATCGGCCTTCTGACAAAACTTCTTTACAGGCTGTTTCCTGACTATAAGGCGATCCTGACAGTCTATATCAACAACACTCCTACCGAAGTGATCGAGGCTGCCACTTCGGCACTGCGAAAAGAAATTCTCCATCTCCTGCAGGAGTGCCAGCTCTATGGGCTGCGACTGCTTAATATTGATAGGCATCTCGTATTTGAAGAGGACCTGCCCCTGGAAAAAAATACCAGGAAAAAACTTTCGTTTGAAAGTCTTTATGAAAAAATAAAACTGCTGCACGCTGAGATCTTTGCTTACTATTCCAGGCTCCAAAGCCAGAAACTGGAGGAAACTGAGGCCAAGGAACTGGAGCGCATGATATTCGCTTCCCGTAACATTATGAACTCAAACAAGAATTTTAAAGGGATACGGCATGATATAGATGAATTTGAGGGTTCGGGCAATGTGTACCTGAACAACCAGTACAAATCATTCCGCAAAAGGCTGCTGAAGGTATACCACGATATGGGCGGTATCCAGGGTCAGGAAAACAAGGAAGAACAATATCACAGTTTGCTTAAGGCCTTTGTCAAAATTGAAGAGGCTGATAAATCGTGCATTAATGATACGTTGAAGGCTGTGGCAGAGGGGAGGATAGAGGAATTGGAGATTTCCTCAATGCTTCTGGTGAACCGGCTTTTTACCCAAGCCTGCCGCCTGCAGATATTCAGCCTGAAAGACCTGCTTCTCTCCCAGGAGCAAATAAATAACTTTGATCGGGCACTTGACATGAAAGAGATTCTCGAAGAGGAAAAGGGAAAAGAATCGTGATGTCTGTTTTTTCAGCTAAATGAGTACATATATGCCTGCTTTAAACAAAACTGCTTTGTTTGCTGAAAGAGTCTGGATCACTTCATATCCTGTCCTGCAATGTTTTATTATTATTGAACAGGATGCCAATTTTGAGCTGTGTTAATTGGATAGCATCCGGATCCAAAATCATTGCCAACTGCATGTACTGGAGAACATTTGTTGCTCAATAAAAAAGAAATGCTGTTAGGTGGTTTGTATTCAGCCATGATTGCGATAGGCATTCTGGCAATTGCAGGTTTTTATAAAATAAATAGAAATGTCTTGCCTATACTGGAACATCCAGACCCTGCCCTGCGGCAAGTTGCAGAACCAATTGTTCATATTGATAATTCAATAATTTCTTTAATCGATGATATTATTTCAACGTTGCGTTATCAGGCAATGATTGATTTTTTCGCAGACAGATCAGTGCCGCGAGGCTTGGCCGCTCCCCAGGTTGGTATATCAAAAAGACTGGTTGTGTGTGGTATAAACGGCAATATAAAAGTAATGATCAACCCTGAGATATTGGAAAGAAAAGGGACCTATATAGATATGGACGACTGTATGTCAGTCCGGGAGGACAACGAAATGCTTATCAAGCGCTCCGCCTATGTGAAAATTAAGTATAAGACCTTGGAAAACAAAGAAAAAATTCTGGTAGTTAAGAATGACTACGCGGCCCTGGTGGAACATGAGATCGATCATCTTAACGGGATGCTCAACATAGACTATTTAATGGAGTAATATCTATCTTATAGGGCCCCAATCAGCACCACCTTGCCCCGCGCAGGGCCTTCTTCCATATTTTCGTATTTTCCAGTCAATGGGATTTACGCCTGCTGCTTTTATTTTAATAAGAACCTGCCTTGGACCCACTTTCGGGAATGGAACAATTGACTCCTGCAGCACATCAGGAGAGCCGTATGCATTGATAATAATTGCTTTCATCCAGATTCTTTTGTGAAATCCTGTCTGATCAGACTTAGAAAAATGGCAGAAGAAATTCCTGCTGCACCAAACACCATACACATAACCATAATCTGGTATCTGGCAGCAATAAGTGGGGAGACACCGGATAGTATCTGGCCTGTCATCATGCCGGGAATAGATACAAGGCCGACGGCAAACAGGGAATTGGTAATAGGAATAAGAGAGGAGCGGAAAGCGATATTGCGTGCCTTGTTATAGGCTACATCCCTGCCGATTTCCGCTTCCAACCTGTCAGCAGCCAGACTCACACTGTTCATGGCATTGGCAAATATCATCCCTGCAAGAGGAATAAAATAATTGGGCCAATACCAAGGGGCGAGGTTTAGGACACCCTGGGTGACAAGTATCAGGGTAGTGCCGCCGCCCACAATCAAGGCCAAAAGGGCTTTGGGATAGAGATGCAGCCGCCTATGCCCCACAGTTCGCAACCCGATCCAACTGGCTGCAAAAACCATGACCGCCAGAACCGCCAGAACAATCCAGGCATTATGGGTGTCGAATATATACGTTAAAAAATAACCGATCAGCAAGAGCTGAGCCAGCATTCGCGAAACACCATAGATGGCATTACGGTGTTCTCTGGACCACCGGTAGTGGATAATAATGACAATAAAAACAGGGATGAAGGCAAGAGTTAGGTTTATGAGCGGTATTGCCTGGATTGGTTTACTCATGGGGTTTGGCACCTGGCTGGGTGAATTTTTTTCTACAATCATACTAGCAGGCTTCAAAGAAACGTGACAGGAAAAGTATAGCATGAAGTGGAAAATTTAAATACTTGATTTTATGGAAGAACTGATCAAGGAGATTGGGTAGAGTCAGTCTGACCCAACGCAAGAAAAAAATTGTACCCTGGGGACATGGAGAGGGGAAAAGGCAAAAAAAAGCCCTGCTACGGGAGCAGGGCTTTTTGTAGGTTTATTGTATGGCTTAAAGCTTTACAACATTTTCAGCCGAAGGGCCTTTAGCGCCGTCGACAATGTCGAAACTAACGCGTGCACCTTCTTCAAGAGATTTGAATCCCTCTGCCTGAATGGCAGTGTGATGGACAAATACGTCCTTACCGCCATCCTGCTCGATAAAACCAAATCCCTTTGCATCGTTAAACCATTTTACTGTACCTTCTGACATTGTTTACTACTCCTTTAGTACGGATTCCTTCTTCTGGAACCACTCATTAATAGGGCCCCGGTAAATTCAAGCTTAGCCGGGTTGGCAGTCTTGTTATTCTAAGCCCTAAAAACAAAAAACCGCACTTTCTCATGTGAATAGTGCGGTGTTCTTTCTGTAATTTTTGACTACAAATATTTACTGCACGTGAACTAATTTATAATATTAACCACTTCTCTGGATAATAGCAAGACATTCTTTGTCTCATCTAAAAAAGAATGAAAACACTGTTTGTTAAATGTTAATTGTGGCAAGTGTTAAATGAATAGACAGGGGGCACCTCGGGATATGAAGTGCCCCCACAATTATATGGAGTGGACGAAAACCCGGGCAACCCCCACAGCCCCAAAAATTAGTTCGCGGCAAGGACAAGAAAGGCTTGTTATGGAAAATAAAGACTGCTCCTGCTGGAAGATGGTGGAATGTGAAACTTCTCAAGATTGCCCGGAAAAATGTGGTTCCGGGAAAACCTGCTGGGAAGCTTCATTTTTACATAATAACTGGCAGAAAGTTTTTGAGAAATGTAAGCACTGCAAGGTATTCAAACAAAACCAGATGAAATACAAGTAAATGAAGCAGCACTGGCGGCAAGAGGATATAAAACAGAGATTTTGCACCAGTTGAAAAAGTGCCTGGTAGCTCAAGGGCAGGAATGCCGGTTTCTAACTGTCATCAAAGTTCATTTTCCGGTGATCTTTGCCCAGAAAGAAATTTATCCATGACGAGGTACGGTGCAGTGAGGTATCCCTGGCTGGAATCGGGGGCGCTACAAAAGTTACATGCTGGTTAACACCTTTCATATGGTGATAGACCTTGACCCAGTAACACCGCTTTTTTTCAGGAAAAACTTCGCAGTATCCTTCACTGCTGCCTCCACAGGGGCCGTTCAGCATTTTTTTGGGGCATCCTGATTGATAACAGAGAAAACCACAGGCATAAAGGGTGCAGTCACCACACATCTTACAGCCATACAACACTCCTTTGGAAACGTATTCAAGCAGCCACAGAAAGGTATACCAGAATTTTCTGGTACTGCAGAAATGGCAGAAACGGCCCGTCAGTTTGAATAAAGGGCCCCGGGGGACATAGACCAGCCAGTCTACAAAATAGCTGAAAGAGTAAGTCGGGGAAGGAAAATGTTTTAAGGCTACCGAGGCCGTTTCGCCTCTGTTAAGACCACTTTGCGGGTCTTTGCGGAAATAATAAAAGGAAGATTCAGCATCGGAAAAATTCAGCTCGTCCAGAAAATTCTGCCAGTCATTCTGGAGCGCTTCTGCTTTGTCCAGAACCTGTTTTACTTCAGAAAAATCGGTTGAATGATTGCCAATCAGGGCGCCATCATACCCTAAACCTTTCAAGACAGCCAGAACCTTTGCCGCCCTTCCAAGTGCACCCTGACGGTTAGATGCTTCTTCATGGAGAGTATGAAGTAAGGGGCTGGGAATCTTTACTCCAGGGATACTTCTTGCCTGGACCAACCTGGCTGTCTGCATGTCTGTAATACGAATATTTGCTACAAGGGGGGCAGCTATTTCATGTAGAGCGCAAAACCGGATCAACTCATCAAATTTCCTGATATCATACCCTAATTGCGTAATTATAAAATCCGCCCCAACCCTGATTTTTCGTCTGAGTTTTTCATATTGCCAGACCTGTTCGCTTTCAAACGTTTTAAAAGGCGAAACAACGCATCCTTTGGCAATATCTCCCTTTTTCTGGAAGTCATCCAACAGCATGAGCAATTGCACACTGTCAATTTCAGAAACAGGCCTTGTCGGTTTGTTAGGAGCCTGTGACGGGTAATCGCCTGAAACAATTAGGAAATGTCGAACCCCGGCCCGGTAATATCCCTGCAGCTTATCTATAATGGTATCTCTATCATTGAAGGTCAGTGACAGGGAGACAACGGGTTCGCCCCCTGAAGCAAGAATTTTCTCAGCCAGTTGCAGCGAAGAAAACCCCTGGCGGTGAATAAGAAAATCGGCAAGGAGAAAAGTATGTATGCGGCCATCATTTACTGCCTCTGTGACACACTTCGTAAGAGCAGTATATTCCTGCCCTTTAGCCGTAAAATGAGGCAGGAGGTTATAGCATATTGGAAAGGAAGTGTTTCTGGATAGTTCACTGGCAAAATTCATCTCAATTTGAGATAATAGAGTATTTATAATTATTATGCAGTATTAACCTATGAAATAAGCGGAATTTTTTACTTGTTATTTCTATAAGACCAAGGTGCAGAGATTGGCATGGGAGGCAGCATGAAATCTGTTGTAAGCACGCAGGACTGATCCATGAGTATTCTTGATTTTTTGCGCGGTGCCTGGCCGCACATCGTCTCAGGGATCATATTCTTGGCCATTCTGGCTACCGCTGTGCACATTCTGTATAAAAAAAGAGACTCCAGAGCGGCGGCTGGCTGGCTTGGTCTGGTGTGGTTTGCGCCTGTGCTGGGAGTCTGTCTGTACTGGATGTTCGGGGTGAACCGGATAAAACGGCGCGCCAAGCAGCGTTTTGCCGGTAAGCAGGATGTGCTCCTGCCTGAAAGAGAGGCAGCGGTTTGGCCATCTTTTATTGAGCAAATGTACGGCGAAGGGGACAAAAAGAACCTGGTGCAGTTGAGCCGGATGACGGACAAACTGACGCGCCAGCCGCTTATGCGGGGCAACAGGGTGATACCGCTCATTAATGGTGACAAGGCCTACCCCCGTATGCTTTCCTGTATTGAGGCGGCACAGCATTCCATAGCTTTGTGCAGCTATATCTTTGACAATGATTCCTGGGGTGCCAGGTTCCGGAATGCGCTGCGGGATGCCCGGAAAAGGGGGGTGGAGGTCAAGGTGCTTATTGACGGAGTCGGGGCCCGTTATTCTTTCCCGCCGATTACCTGGGGGTTGCGCAGGGCTGGAATTGACGTAGCAGAGTTTATGAAGACAATTCTTCCCTGGCGTTTTCACTACCTGAACCTGCGCAATCACCGTAAGATCCTCGTGATTGACGGCCGTGTAGGTTTTACCGGCGGCATGAACATCCGCGAGGGCAACTGTCTTGTTGATAATCCGGCCCGGCCCATTCAGGATCTGCATTTTCTCATTGATGGCCCTGTGGTAGCCGAACTGCAGCGTGCCTTTGCCGAGGACTGGATATTTGCCACCGGGAAGGTACTGGAAGGAGAAAAATGGTACCCGCATCTTGAACCGCGGGGCGAAGGGGTCTTGCGCGGCATCTCGGACGGGCCGGACGAGGATTTTGACAAGCTGCGCAGGATTTTTTTAGCCGCCCTGGCTACAGCCCAAAAGTCGATCAGAATCATTACCCCTTATTTCCTGCCCGACGGAGAACTTGTTTCCGCTCTGCGCATCGCAGCGTTGCGCGGTGTAGAGATAGAGATCCTTCTTCCGGCTGTATCGAACCTCAGGATGGTGAAATGGGCTTCGGATGCAGGCCTGGAGGAACTTCTCCGGGAAGGGTGCAGGATATTTCTCACAAAGCCGCCATTTGACCACACCAAAATAATGATGGTGGACCATGCCTGGGTGCTGTTGGGCTCCGCCAACTGGGACGCAAGGAGCTTGGCACTCAATTTTGAATTTAACGTAGAATGCTATGACTTTCAACTTGCCGCGTCAATTGCCGGAGTCTTGCAAGAGAAAAAGGCCACCGCCCGGGAATTGACCCTGCAGGAAATCCTTTCCAAAAGCCTGATTGTAAAGTTGCGCAATCGATTATTTCATCTCTTTTCACCCTACCTTTAAACCTGCAGTTTATTACCAGAGGGATTCTGCGGAAATTATGCCCTGTGGGAGCCTGGTTCCTGCTCAACATATAATATTCTATTGACATGGGTATTTATACCTATATAATATGGGCAGGTGAAAATATTTCATTGAAATCCACCCGTGAGATGGACAAAGGAGGGGAAAATAAAATTAGTCAATAAAAATGCCACATTTCAATAGATTAATTCAACCCATACACCTCGCATGAGAAATTCAGTTAATATGCTTATTAAGGAGACTGGCAATGGGATCTCGTAGTGATTGTTTCTGTTGGGAAATCATACTGTGTGACAAAACAAATAATTGTCCGGCTAAAAACACTCCTGAAAAGCCATGCTGGGAAATAGCCAGGGAAATTGATGGTGATTACCGGAATTTCTTTAATATTTGCCGTGACTGCCTTGTGCATGTCCTAAAAGCAGAGAATTCTGTCCTGTCTTACCAGGAAGCCAAAAGTATCGTGGAGGCAAAACAAACTGCATCACGTCTCGCCACAAAGAAAGAATGCCTGCCCTGCCAAAGAATATCATCACTCCCAACAGTGACGGGTGATTGAGTAAGGCCTTTTAATTTCTGTTCCAGTATTCTCCTGGAAAAAATCTCACTGATAAATAGCCTCTCCTTAAAACTAAGGAGGGGTATTTTGGTTCTGATATGGTAAATATTAGGGATGAGTGTTTAGATTTACTTGAGAAAACAATTTTTTTCTACTTTTACTACCTGCAAAAATAAGACGAATATGGTGTCTACCATGGAACTGCATGAAAAATTGACAGGTTTTTATAAAGAACATCTCACGGAGGGAGCAATAGACGGCACAATATTGAAGGGCCCTTGCCCTTTTTGTAAAAGCAGGGGCAGAGAGGCAGGCACTATAGTGGTCTACATCGGGGCAAGAAGTTATTTTGCAGGCTATTTTCGTTGTCAGAACCGCTGTGTGCCTGGAGGGTTCGTTCCTCATTTCGCCAGGCTCAGTGGTATAGACCCTTCGTCCGTGCCGGGCTATGACCCGGACCGAGAACCATATGTCCAGTCGCTGAAGTTTCCTGCAGGCAATATTAACCAGGATATCACGAGTTACCAGGATAAACTTACGCCCAAGATGCAAAGATACTTTGCAAGGATCGGGGTGGGCGCAGGCACACTTGCAGAATTGAAGATCGGCTATAATGGCCGCTATATAGTGTATCCGTATTTTATGCAGAACGGCAATAGCTATACGGCGCATTGCATTATGCCGGACAATGAAACTGAGCGGTTCTGGCATGGTGATCAATCATTTGCCACAAACGGCCGGCAGATTTTTAATATAAATGATATCGATTACTGTGAAGATGGAGCTCTTTTCATCGTTGAAGGTGAGCAGAACCTTCTCTGCTTAAGGGAGTTGGGATTTCCGGGAATTGCGGTACCAAGCGCAGCGGATCTGAATAGTATTGATATCAAACGGTTCGAGCATATCCGAACCCTGTTCATGGTCATGAATCACTCGCCGGAATCAGTTGACGCGGCGCGAACCTTTGCGCAACAGGCAGGTTTTAAAGTCAGGCTGCTGCAATGGCCGCTTCAGAAGAAACGGGGTTTTAACCTGGCTCAGCTTGCCGCTGAAGATCTGGAGAACTTTAAAACCGAAGTAACAAAAATGGTCAATGCTTCAAAGGCGTTTTCCCCTTTTCGGACACCAAGTCACGAGTATGAGTTGTTTCTGGGCAATATCAAACGGCAGCTTTCTGAAAGCTACCTGGCCCTGCACACCGGTATGGCGGAATATGATGAAGCGCTTGGCGGTATTTACGGCATTAACATCCTTGGCGGCTCGCCAAAGGCAGGGAAATCATGTTTCGGCATCCAGCTTGCCACAGAAATAGCGAGAAAGAAAATGGGTGTGCTCTATTATGATTTTGAAAACGGCACCCAAAAAATTTACCAAAGGACGCTGTCACGCTTAAGCCGCGTGGCAGTCGATAAAATTGTATCAGCTGAACTGAATGATGAAGAAAAAAGCCGTCTTGACGGCGCGCAAACTGAACTGCAAAAAATGCTGGAGTTTTTCAGGGTGGTGAATGATCGGCAGATAAATCCTGTTATAATGCGTCGGCATGTTGATTTTCTGCGCCATGAGACAAGAAGGGAAGATATACTGGTGGTAATAGACAGTCTCCATAAGCTGCCTTTCAAGGACTTTGCTGAACGCAGGACCGGGATAAATGCCTGGTTGCGGGAGTTGGAATCCATTCGTGATGAGCTGCAGGTCGGCTTCCTTGTTATCTCTGAGCTGACGCGTCAGGAAAGCGGCCGTTACGATGGAGTGCCGCACATGGGGCTCTTCAAAGATTCAAGCGATATTGAATACACGGCGGACAATGCCATGATATTTCTGCCGGAGTGGGAGCCAATCGATGTTAAATCAGGCGCTGAACGTATTAATTCGTTGTGGTTGGTGGCCAGCCGCGAGAAGAGCCCAGGCCTGATTGCCAAATATCGCCTGGATTTTCCATATTGGGGCTTTGCAGAGATGAAAGCCTAAGAATTGAAAAGTCAGGGCCGGTATGCATCCTCGCATGAAAAGAGAGCGAAAAACCGTTGAAAACATGATCGGCATCTATTGCAGGGACCATCATTATATAGAAGAAGGGCTTTGCTTTGAATGCCATGAACTTGCAGAATACGCACGTTTACGGCTCCAGAATTGTCCATTTCAGGAAAATAAAACAACCTGCGGCAACTGCCCCATCCATTGCTATAAGCCAAAAATGAAAGAAAAAATCAAAGATGTTATGCGGTATTCAGGGCCTCATATGATCCGGCATCATCCCCTGCTTGCTATCGGGCATATGATTGACGGGCTGAGAAAAGAGCCGGGTGCGAAGAAGAAGATATGAAAAGGCGGCCTCTGTTCAAGTATATCTATACTCTTCGATATTGTTGAAAAAACAGCTGATAAAATCTATTTTCTTCTGAAAATTTAATATGGGAAATGAGGTTGTTCTATAGCAGGTATAAATTTCAGATGGCTTTTTCAAATAGACTGTAACTGGAGCTGCTTTCCTTGCGGATGATTTTGATGAATTCCTCAATAAGGTATGGGTCCCACTGGCCCCAATCTTTTTCCTTTTCAAGGATTTTCAGAGCCATTTTTTCGCTCATGCCGAGCCGATAAACCCTGTTGGTGGTCATTGCATCCCAGGCGTCTGCAACAGCTACAATGCGGGCAAGGAGCGGGATGTTTTCACCGTTTAGACCGTCCGGGTAACCGTTGCCATCCCAGCGTTCATGGTGCGACCGGGCGATGGATGAGTAATAATTAGATGTTTCAAGAGGGGCCAGGATTTCTGATGTGAGCCTGGGATGTTCCTTAATGCGTTCGAATTCAAATTCATCCAAAATGCCCGGTTTTTTTAGGATTTCGTCCGGTATGCCGATTTTGCCCAGATCATGCAGCATGGCACCCTGGCCCAGGATCCTCATCTCTTCTTCATCAAGACCAAGTTGCTGACCTAATAACATCGCATATTTGGTTACATTCAATGAATGACTGGCTGTGTCGTCGTCCCTTGCTTCAAGTGCTTTTGCCAGTGCGAAGAGTATTCCCATGATTTGTTAGAATTTCAGGCCAGCTTTATTGCGGTCATACTTTTCCCTTATTCTGTAAAACAATTGCATAAACAGACATAAGTATACAACATATTGTTAGGCTCTTTTTAAAGTACACTTTATATAGCATATATATTTTGAGATCGGCAAGAGGAAAAAACAGAAAAGTAAAAAAAAGATTAGAATGTAGGAGCCGTCAGAGTTGTGGCAGGTAACTTTCGTGTTTTTGTTACCTCTGGAATAGGAAACCCCCTTCATCCGCGCAGGGAGAATACTTTTTCCAACTTTTGCTGTTTCAGTACCGTTGTGTAATATCCGTTTTTCAGATGGGTTAATGTGCACCTGTCCTGAAAAGGCCTCTGGACATTTTTTGCATACACCCTTTAATTTGCACAGTAACCGCTGACCCATTTCTTACTATTTACACCCAATTTCGAATCCTGTCTGATAGATATACTATGCCAAGAAGGTTGTTTTCCTGCAGACAAATGGTGCTGGATTTGGACTGATTTATATGTTTTTTGGCATAGGCGCATTAGCATAAGCAGCAAAAAGGTGGGAAAGGGGATGCGGCTGGATACAAGAGAAGGAACGGACTTTCCAGCAAGAAATGTTTTAATTCAATATTTTTGAAGAGGGGTTGCAGGAAACTTTTTCCAGCAATTCTACGAGATCTATGCCGTCGAGCAAAGTGATCGGTTTGCCGACAGCATAATGCCGGGCTTCGTATGTGAAAATGCCTGTTGTAAGGAGAAATACGCCGCTGGCCTGCTTTTCATGCATGAGGGAAAGCATGTTTTTGACTTCCCGCAGCCCCAGTTTTCGATTCTGCCAATATCTGCATTGCACCAGGTAGAGATTGGCACTCTTGCGCATTACAAGATCAACACTCGGGTCAGCAGTGAATGTGTTGTTTTCCATGAGTATATAACCGGATCGCCTGTAAGCCTCAGCGACCAGCTCTTTAAACTGCAGCCATGGAATTTCTTGAATTGATTGGATTTCCCCTTTCAGGTCGTGAAGTTTTTTCTTCCTGTTTGATTGAAGAAACGAAAAGGTAATTGGTGAGAGTATGGCAAGGGCAACAACCGGAGCCAGGAAGGGCCCCAAAGAAATGTGGACATCATTGACAAGAGTGGATTGAGCCTCAAAATAAGGTACAATAAATTTCAGCAGCACATAAAACGAAGCAGATATTGTTACACAGACCCACCAGGGGATTTGAGCCAGGAACTCAATAATATTTAAGTCTTTTTTCATATTCTTTCCTCCAGTTACAGCAGGAGTGTCCAAAATAATTCATGCGCTGGAGCAGGCCAGGTGTAAAAACAATTGTGCCACAAAGTAGCTTTATGCCCCATGAGTATAGCATGCATAAATTGTCATGAACAATGAAAAAAAGGGGATACTCAAAAAAAGTTCGGAATTATAATTGAGAATAAGTCTTCTTGCCGAAGAATAATATAATTATTTTTCCCTGGAAAAGGCTTGGATACCAAAGCAGGACAAGGCAGTTTGCAATAAATCAGCTGCTGGAAAAGATATGCTGCACAGGTTGGATGCCGAAAGTAGAAGGATGGTACGTATCCAGGATAGCTCTGGCATAATTTCCTGTTCTTGGGTCGCGTTCGGCATCGCAATAATGAGATCAGGCCTGAACCCTGAATCATGTATTTTGTACGACAGGATACGCGACAGGTTGTAGAACCCGGACCAGGATATTAATTCACATCTTATTTTAGGAGCTGTCATGGCCTGATGGTACTTTCAACCAATTGTTCACGGAACGGCACCTTGGCAAGCAGGTTCAACTCCTCGGCAAACAATTCCAGCAGATCGTCGATAGACAGGATGCCTTCGAGTTCACCTGTATCATTTACAACCGGCATCCTGCGGACTCCCTTCGCGCGCATACGCTGCAGGGTATCCCAAATAGAATCAGTCTCCCTTGCCGTAACCAGTTCATAACTCATGACATCCCCGGCAGCAACAGTGTCAAGCGCTACGTCGCAGGCAATCAGTTCAATGACGATCAGTGACTTTCAGATAAACCTCTTGCATCGGCGTAGACTCCTTTTTAGAGAGGCCGGCTTATCAAAACCATACAGCCTTATATATAAGAAACTAAATTTGATTCTGCAGAAGTCAAGCTGAAAGAGGTGACAATTTTGCTAGGAATAATTATTTGCATTAAACTGATTGTAAATTTTTTCTGCAGGTGTTTTGCATCAGGTTTTGCTACACCGGGTATAATGTCAGGTCCTGCGTCTTCTTTTTCTTCTTTGCAGTTTTGCTTCTTCCAACTCTTTCAGTTTTTTCTCAATGTCCTCGCTGAATCTGACCTTGCCTTCCAGGACGCAGCCGGGCCGGCCGGGAATGCAATCCGTATTCAGCTTCATGCAGTTCTCATTATTGAAATCGAAGTTTTTACAGGAAAAAGTCATGGGGAGGCACTTCACGCTTGTTTGCGATTAAATTCATTAAAATTTTCTCCAGCCACTTTCGTTATGTGTGCCGGATTCGTATTAACAGTTATTCCCAGCAGACTGCATTATTGACTTTTAGGCTTCCCAAAAGAAGATAGGTGTTAGAAAACCATATAAACACAGCATCAGCGCAAATAAATAGTTTTTAAATGCGCAAGCTGCTCCAGATTGTCAATGATATCGGCAATCTCTTTGGAGGCGTCTGAGAATACCTGCATGAGGTGCACAGAGCCACCTGTCTTGATGACCTCGGCGGCTTTATTGAAGGTTGATTCCAGGAATTCCCTGTTGCCGGTATCCCTGGCACCGGCTAAGTCAGATTTACTTATTTCAATTACCTCCGCCATACTAATTCCTCCAGTAAAATTACAATCATCCTGTCAGCTGCGAAAGGACAAGCAGGGCAGCATCATAATCAGGTTCATGGGTGAATTCCGGGACCTGCTCAGCATAGGCGACCTTGCCAGACGTGTCGATAATGATCACAGCCCTTGATAATAAACCAGACAGGGGGCCGCTTGTAAAGGTCACGCCATAGTCCCGACCGAATTCCGGAGAACGGAAGACGGAAAGGGGGATTACATTGTTGAGCCCCTCTGTCTCGCAGAAACGCTTATGGGCAAAGGGTAGATCCGCTGAGATGCACAGGACAACAGTATTCGGGGATTCACTGGCCTCCTTGTTGAAGCGGCGAACCGATGCGGCGCAGACTGATGTGTCCAAGCTGGCAAAGATATTTAAAATGATGTTTTTGCCGGCAAAATTCCCGAGGCCCGCTTCTGACAGGTCTGTCTTCACAAGCTTGATGGAAGGGGCCACCATACCAACTGCCGGCAGGCGTCCAGCTGTTTGGACAGGGGTCCCTTGGAGAGTGATCTCGGCCATATTTTCCTCCCGGGTCAGTCCTGGATAAATTGAATTATGAGTTGAATAATACCAAGCAGAAGTGCAAATGCCAAACAGAAGATGATTGTTTTATTCATGAGTATTCTTTATTTGTTACTGCTTATCGGTGACCATAAAACTGTGCAGAAAGAAATGGATGCCTGTTGTGCAGAAATGGACAGGATCCCATTCCTTGTGAGATATAATGTTATAATATTCTTCTTTTAAAACATAGACCTCAGCAGGAAAGGCTTTCTTTTCCTCGGTGATGATCTGTTCCGTCTTCCTGAAATAATATTTCCCTTCAAAATGGTCGAGGCGGGCCAGGTCGGCAGATGAGACATTACAATAAACGACCCCCTGCACCTGTGAGAGCGCTGAAGATGGAATAAGGACAGGGTAGGTTTCTCCCCGCACGGCTTTCCTGTCATAGCCTTGCAGGATGGCCTCGCATCTTTCATAGCTGCCTGCAACAACTCTAGACCAGACGGGATCGAACATGAGCGAGCCGTATGTGAAAACACTAACCATGGACAATACCTTTCAGCTGTGTTCGCGGGAGATTTTTTCAAACATCATGACAAGCCCGACCCCCAATGAAAAAAGCGTTTCAATGTGCAGGTGCTTTTCTGCGGATGCGTCAAAAAAGATGTTGAGGTCTGAATCCATATCGCCTTCAGGCTTCCAGTAGCATATAAGTATAGGCAATTTCGGTAATGGGTAAAGGGAAAGGGCGATGTCAGAGGAAAACAGGGTATTGTCCGCTCTTTCACCGCTGAACATACTGATCAAATCCCCGAGCAGTTCACTATTGCCGTCAATCAGTTTTTTTAGGGGTTTCTCACCCCGCTGCACAAAAAGAGGGTTCATGGGAGAACCATCCTTGAGTTCACGGAATGGAACCCACCTGCCTGTAATGTCCGCGCCGTTGCTATGCACAATATAGCTTAAAAGCGGGACCGTCATCCATGCATGGGTGTGACATTCTGATGTTACGTTGCCTCTGGTATCAATGAAAAAATCCTTGCCCAGGCTCTTGACGGCAAGCTTGCCGGAAACAATGTGGGCGCCCAGCGGTGCAGCCTTAGTTGAAAAATCGATGTCGCCTATCCTGCTCTTCAGCATTTCGAGGTTTTCCCGACTGGCGCGGCTGAAGTCCTCCCTTATAGCAATGTGGCTTGCCAGCTGTTCTTTGTCTTCCGTTTTAATGTAGGGACAGTCGGTAAGGTTTTTCCGTCCCTGGATAACTGCGGCTGCAAAAGCCAGGCAATTGGGCAGGGCGCATTCCCCGCAATTGGTTTGTGGCAGAAGCTTGTAGATATCAAACGGGTTGGTGATCTTTGCCATGTTCTGTCGTCTGTTCAAGTTGCACGGGCTGGTAAGATTGATTGCATTATCAAGATGAGAAATCCGTGACGTAAAGTTACTTAATACTGGTTGAGCCTCTTGTTTTCAAGTGATACTGGAAAGAAAGGGGCAAATATCGTTTGGTGCCTTCATAATCTAGTCACTAAAAATTTTTTATCTTACCGGCGCATTCTTTTTCTAAGAAAGAAAATATACATGAAACAAAGGGGCAATTGCCCAGGAATATAGAAAAATCAATATTATTAAGTTGTTGGGGCTGTAAGTCGGGTGGAGGCGGCCAGACATCTATTCCGGAAAAGACCGATGTCTATACAAAAAATCCAACGTATCCATAAAGATGTAAACAAAACAAAAGGCGCATGGGTCTTAAAAGGTAAAGACCAGCAAAAACCAATTTGATCAATTGAGAACAAAAGGTGATGCCATGAAAAAACTAATCGTATTAATCGTAGTCCTTTTGTCAGCAGTTTTGGGCGGGAGCGCAGCAGGTGCAGCGATAATCGTCGGTCGCATCTCCCATGTTGAGGGAGATATATTCAGGTATATGGACGTGGATGAGAGCTGGGTGGAAACGCATCTGCAATCCCCGGCCGGAATAGAGGATGTTCTGGCCACAGGCCATGACAGCAGGGTTGAAATAACATTTCCCAATAATCTGCTGCTGAGGCTGGACCAAAATACCGAGGTCGAGATCCTGGAGCTGGATGATAATATCGGTGTATTTCAACTGAATACCGGGGTGGCAAGGCTTTATAACGGAAGTGTTTCAGGGAGGATTAAAATTGAAACAATCAGGGGCACGGTAAAGGTTGCACCGGGAAGTGTTATTGATGTGCAGGCAGATGAAAACACAGTTGTTGTGTCGGCTGTGCAGGGTGAGGCAACTTTTTTGTCATTGCGGAATGGCGTAGAGAGAATGGAAGTCATATCCGGTTCCACACGTCTTCAGTTTCGTGAAGAATCAATTGTTGCAGGGACAGGTCCTATCAGCCGGGATTGGAACAGATGGTGTACTAACCGGGAAGGGATATGGTCAAAAAACCGCCTGGTCCGTTCCGAATACTTACCTGAATCAATGCAGCAGTACGCCTATGAAATAGAACCCAATGGAAGCTGGAGCAGGGTCTATTACCGTGGCTACTACTACTGGGCCTGGAAACCGCACTATGTGGCGTCAGGCTGGAGCCCATATACAAACGGGTACTGGTATGACTGGCAGGGTTCCCCGGTGTGGGTAGACCATAATCCCTGGGGTTGGGCCACCCATCATCACGGGCACTGGATCGATATGCATGGCTCATGGATGTGGACACCTTATATCCATGTGTCGCATGTTCCCGGAGTGACAGTTGTCGGGTTTAACATTACATTCGGTAAGACTTACAGGCCATACTGGCATCCCGGCAGGGTCCGTTGGATTGCTCACAATGATAATATCGGCTGGTTTCCTCTTGCTCCTTGGGAAACGTATTATGGCCACCGCAGGTGGGATTCCAGGACAGTGATGGTGCAGGGAGGATCAAGTTTCAGTTTCAGTATAAACCTTTCCAATCACAGGCATGTTAAGCATGGTGTCATTATACCGAGGCGGCACTTGCATAAAAAAGGACCGGTTATCGTCAACAATTACAATACGGTAAGGATTCGGAATATCAATAAAACTGTCATTGTAAAGGATTACAAACCTCTGTTGACGGCAGAAAGAAAAAGGGCAAAAAAAGTTTTTGGTACAAAATCTGCCGCGGGCAGAAGTTTTGACAGGCGACTCCCATTTATGGGAGCTGAAAGGAAAATGGTCAAAGCAGGAGAAACAGCGCGGCATCCAAAAAGCGCAAAAAAAGATGTTCGAGGAATCCAATCGCAGAGTGACAGGCAAAAAGAAAGATCAGTTCAACGCACTTCGTGGAAAGACAGCAGGCAAACCATTGCAAAAGCTCATGATGGTGCAATGGCGCGCAAAAGAGAAAATGCCGGTGCTGGAACAATGCAGAAGAAGAGTCCCGGGCCCATGCAAAGAACCGGAGAAAGACAGATTGAAAAGCAACAAAAGTCATTGCCAAGAAGCAATATTGCTGCACGTGTTTCAGGGCAAACAAAGCAGGTAATCAGGAGGAAAGGGAACAAGGCAGGAGCCGAAGAATCAAGGCCGGCTGAGGTGGGGAGCCGGCGCGGAGATAAGGTTGTTCAAGAAAAGGCAACTATACCAAGAAAGGGCGGCAGAGGGAAGAGAACACTTGCCCGGGAAGAAACACAGCAGTCGCAAAGGAAGGCAGCACGCAATGGGGACCCTGCCCCAAAAGCAAGTTCAAATAATTTAAGGAAACAGACTGAAAAGGACGAGCCCCAGGATTATAAAACTGGACGGCAGATTTCAAGGGATCAAAATTCTTTCAGGGAAAAAAATGTATCGCGGGAGAGAAATACAGACGGTAAAGGGCCTGGCAGGGAATGGATCTCAGCCGCAATGAATAATCGTCGCATGCGGTAAGATAGACGGCAAGTATACCGGGGGAATAAAAAAAGACGGCGCTTTAAAGGCACCGTCTTTTTTTATGGAGGAGGAGAAATGAAGTATGTTTTACTTCTTAGATTAAAATAATAAGCATTATTCAGTGTTGGTCAATAATGAAACCTGGATATCTTAAATAAGCATTTTTAATTATCTGAGAATATAGAGATACCCTATATATGAAGCGAGAAGAATGAAGCCGTGCAGGCGGTTTAAACCCTGTTGCACTGCGAGAATTGCAAGAAGAACTACGGAGAAGCTGAACATGACGGGAATGTCCCTGGTGAGCAGAGTTGAAGATATTGGGAACGGCATGAGCAGTCCGCAGAAGCCAAGCACCATGAGAAGATTGAAAAGATTGCTGCCTATTATGTTGCCTGCAAGGATTTCAGTCTGCCGCTGGCGAATGGCCGCGAGGCATGAGGCCAGTTCAGGAAGTGAAGTGCCTACTGCTGCCAATGTCAGGCCGATAACAAGCTCACTCACACCCAAGTGCCGTGCTAAGTCAATGGCTCCTTTGATGAAAAAGTTCGAGCCAAGCGGCAGGCACGCAAGACCTAAAGAAGTTACAGCAATAATTACAGACAGGTGAGGGGCCGCCGCAGTCGCAACCCCATTATTATTTGCCTTCAATCTGTTATCAGTTTTTAAGCCCCGGCGGAAGCTTTGCACGGTATAGAAGAGGAGATATATAAAAAAAATGAAGCCGAGAAATCTTGGGAAGATGCCATACCATGCAGCGAGGAATAAAATAATTGTTGCAGCCAGCACAATATAGAGTTCACGGGAAACCGACCTGAACCTGACAGGCAAAGGAGTGATGAGGGCGCATATACCCAGTATGAGGCCGATATTGGCAATATTGCTCCCTATGACATTGCCCGTGAGGATATCCGGATGATCCTGAAATAGGGCGATGAGGCCGACAAAAAGCTCAGGCATGGATGTGCCAAATGCTACTATCGTCAAGCCGATGAGCATCGAGCTCATGCCAAGTCTTTTAGCGAGTTTTGCAGCACCTGACACCAGAAATTCCCCTCCGGCAGTCAGGAGGATTAAGCCTCCGATAAGGGCAATCCAGGAGAGAAGAATGGAAGGATAGTTGGGTTCAAAATTCATTTTGCTATTGCAGCGAGAAATTTTGCTCCGTGGAGTTTATAGGCCTTATCGACAAGCTTTTTTAGTTGTTTGCTGATGGTGGGAACAGCTGCCAAGGGGGGAATGCTTATAAGCTTCGGGTCAATTGGCGGCGGTGTTTCGATGCGCATTTTGTGTTCAAATGTATTAACCGCACCCGTATCAGGGGTGACACCCATGCTGTCTATATTACCTACTCCTTCCATGGCTCGGAGAAACCCCATGATATTGCCGATATCGTTTTTACGGTAGAATAGTTCAATTTCCGCAGTGATCGTTTCCCGGCTCGATTCTATTTCCTCCAGGTTTTGCCTGTAGTGCTCCACGTGGGCCACAAGCCTTTCATAGGCGTCAAATACCATGTTTTTAAAACGTCCAGCCCTTGTAAGGCCCCTTATTTTGACGCCCGTGAACACCCGTTTCATGATCGTGGGAGATTCGGTTAAGTAAGGATCATAAAAAAGTTTTTCCTCCCAGCCGGTAAGTTCCATAAATTGATGGATAAGTTTTTCGTCCTTGAGCAGGATATATATGCGGATGAGTTCATAACTTATTCTTTTTTCAAGTATCGAGAGCTGATACTTGACTTTTTCCATAAGATCAAGGGTGTCTTCCTCGATCATTTTGCTAAAACCGAAATATCGTTCGGCGATCTCCCGCTTGAGTTCAACTGCCAGGATATCTTCAACGTTGGGCTTCATAGGCTGCGGTATGATTCTCTTTAACTTGATTTTTGTGCCGGGGGTGCCGAGGTTTGCAAACAGCTAAAATTTGCAGGTGCAAATCCAGCGGCTCATTATAGCATGAAACAGTACACCAGCAATTTTTTACAGCAATATTTTTTTGTCATCCGACCTGCGCCGAGAAGATAAAATCCACCCGCAGGCCAGGCTGCGCGAATGTTGTTGGAGAGAATGGAACAAAGACTGATTGCGGGTACAATTTAGCTTGACACAGGGAAAGTATATGTTCACTATTTATATGTTATGACTTCCTCTTTCGAGCAAAAAGATGTGGTGCAGCGGGTAAAAGATGCGGCCCAGATCATTGATATCATAGGCGAATGCGTCTCCCTTAAACGGGCTGGAGCCAACATGAAAGGTCTTTGTCCTTTTCATGCTGAGAAAACACCTTCCTTTATGGTTAATACGGCGCGCCAGTCGTTCCATTGTTTTGGCTGCGGCGAAGGAGGGGATGTGTTCTCTTTCATGATGAAGTACTATAACCTCACATTTTTTGAGACCCTCAAGCAGCTGGCACAGCGGTACCAGATCAGTCTTCCCGAAAAAGATTTTTCTTC
Source organism: Desulfobulbaceae bacterium (assembly GCA_002868955.1). Classification (GTDB taxonomy): domain Bacteria; phylum Desulfobacterota; class Desulfobulbia; order Desulfobulbales; family BM004; genus BM004. The sequence goes on along the minus strand of PKTW01000010.1, from coordinate 20,638 downwards.
TGCAGACCGGGGCAAGGCTGAAAAGCGGCAGAAGCTTTTTGATGCAAATGAACGTGCAGCCCGCATGTACCATGATTATCTGCTGCATCATGCTGGTGGAGCACAGGCCCGTGATTACCTGGAGAAAAGGGAGATAACCCAGGAGATAATTAAGGCCTTTAAATTGGGATATGCTCCTGCCGGCTGGGATTTTTTAAGCAACAAGGTGTCAAGGTCATCTATCACACGGGCCGAGGCGGAAGAGGCCGGCTTGCTTGTCAGAAAAGAGAAAGGCGGATTCTACGATCGCTTCAGGGACAGGATCCTGTGTCCTATTTTTGAATTAACCGGCAGGATTGTGGGCTTTGGCGGCAGAATCCTGGGGGATGGGGAGCCGAAATATCTTAATACGCCCGAAACTCTCATCTTTGACAAAAGCCGCATTCTGTTCGGGTTGTTTCAACATAGAGATGCTATACGAAAGACAAGACAGGCCGTTGTGGTTGAGGGCAACTTTGATCTTCTGGCACTGGCTTCCTATGGGGTCGATAATGTTGTCGCACCTCTTGGTACTGCCTTGACCCAGCCCCAGATTAGGCTTTTGAAAGGCTACGCCGATGAGGTCATCCTCCTTTTTGACGGGGATGAGGCGGGCATAAAAGCTGCCATGCGGGCGGTGCCCCTGTTTCTTGCTGAGCAGGTTGTAGCGCGGGTGGCTCTGCTTCCAGCCATGCATGATCCAGATACATTTATCAGGGCGCATGGCAGGGACGGTCTTGAGAAATACCTGGTGAGTGCTTTTCCCATCCTGGAATTTGCCTTTGAGCACCTGAAAGACAAGCATGGCACAAGTATGACGGGGAAGGGTAAGATCCTTGAAGAACTGGAACCGCTAATCCTGGCCTCGGGAAGCAGTCCATTCCAGCAATCGGTTCTTATCTCTGAATTTAGCAATAAGCTGGCTCTTGATCCAGACCAGGTAATGCGGGGATTTAAGGCGGCAGCCTGGAAGAAAAGCCATGACAGAATTGGCGCGGGAAAAGTTGGGACGGCTAAGGGGGAGACAGCCAAGGCCAATGTCCCGCTTCCCAGAAAACAGGCGCAGCTGCTGGAGTTTTTGATTTTTTATCCCCGCTACCTGAAAAGGTTTCTTGAGGCCGGCATAGAGGATATACTGGTTGAACACCGTGCCAGCACGATACTTGTTGTTTTACAGAAACTGGCCGCAGATAATGAGGAGGTGAGCCCTGAACAACTTATGCAAAACCTTCCGGAGGGGCCGGAACGTTCCTATGTGTCACGCCTCCTCATTGATTCACCCTTTATAAGGCAAAACGACCAGGAGCAGCTGACAGAGAATATGGCTGAGGAGATGCTTGTCTGGCTTGTTCGCTATCGTTTCAAAAAAGAGATCCAGCAGTTGAGCGAGGAGATACGAAACGCTCAGCAAAACCAGGATCATAAGCTGCTCGGAGAGTTGCTGCTCAGAAAAGCAGAACTTCATAAACATCAGAACTCAATGAATGTAGGGGACGAGTAGGGTGGCAAGCAGCAAATATTTGCAATCTTGGGTGGCTCTGCACCTGGTTCCCGGTATGGGGCCTGTGACATGCAATAAGCTCGTGGTTCATTTCGGCACTCCGTCCAAGGTATTGGCAGCTACCATTAAGGATTTGACTGCGGTATGCCGTTTGCGCCGGGAGAGTTTGGACGCTTTGAACCCTGACGGGCGGCAAAATCTTATAGAACTGGCCAAGGATGAAATCGAACAGGCCTCCGAAAGAAATATTATAATAATAGCTTGTGATGATCCGCTTTATCCTTCTCTGCTGAAGAATATCCACGATCCACCGGTAGTCCTTTATGTCCTGGGAAAGCCTGAAATGCTAAACTGCAAAGGCATTGGCATAGTTGGTTCGCGTGCTGCCACGCACTATGGGCGAAGTATAGCCGAACAAATGGCAAACAGTCTGGCCCGGCAGGGTTTTACCATTATAAGTGGCATGGCACTGGGGGTTGATACTGCAGCCCATAAGGGAGCATTGGCAGCAGAAGGCAGCACTATTGCTGTGCTGGGATGCGGCCTGGATATTATCTATCCACCGGGCAATCACGGGCTGTATAAAGACATTGCTTTTTCAGGAGCAGTTGTCAGTGAATACCCGCTTGGCACCCTGCCGGATAATTTCCGCTTTCCAGCCCGAAACAGGATAATCAGCGGCCTTTCGCTCGGGGTAGTGGTTGTGGAGGCGGCAAACCGTTCCGGTTCGTTGATTACCGCAAGCCATGCCCTGGAGCAGGGCAGGGAGGTTTTTGCGGTTCCCGGCCGTATCGATTCAGTGAAAAGTGCCGGAACTCATACGCTTTTGCAGCAGGGGGCAAAGTTAGTTCACAGCGTGAACGACATTGCTGAGGAGTTTATATATGCAGCTCCCTTGGAAAATCAGGTTGATACCGGCAATGAAGAAGAACAGGAATTCTTTGCGCAATTGAACCAGGAAGAGAAAGCGCTGCTGACGTGTCTTGAAGTGTATCCAAGGACAATTGATGAAATAGTGCGTGAAAGCGGTTTTACACCCCAGAAAGCCAATGAACTGCTCCTGCTTTTAGAGCTTAAGGGCATGGTGCACCCGCTACCCGGGAAATGCTACCAGAGGGTTGCAGGCCAAGCAGGTAAATAAGATATCGGGGGTAGCAGGCAGGCTACTTCATCAGGTAAAAGCCTAGGGTCCGGTCGTTGAATCCTGATTCTTTTGTAAATTCACAGCCGATGTAGTTATCCTTGATCGTCCTGACAATAATTTCCTTTTCCACGATTTCCGGAGGCACCTTATCAAGGGTAAATTTGACCTTAAGTGTGTCTCCCACCTGGACCCGCACCCGGTTCAAGGCGGTAAAACCGACCCCTCCCATGGAAAGGTTCTTGATGCGGCAATTAATGGGCATAGTTGTAAGGTTACCGGCACCGGCCAAGCCGGTATCAGCATTGCCAGCGGCGTAAAATCCGCCGATGGATACGTCCTTGCGATAATGTTTTCGAAAGTCCAGATTGGCGCCATAGCTGGTGCCGCAGTGACAGTTAACCGTCAGGAAGTGGTTGTCTCCCATATGTTTCTCTACTGATATTTCACACACCAGCAGACAATCCGGACAGCTGAGAGAGATCTGCTTGTCTTTGTGGACATTGAGTTTCTGGATGGGAATATCCTTTTTCTTCGCAGCAGCCTTCCGAACGGCTTCATGGGCAATTTTTTGGACCACCTGGCCCTGCATATCAAACTTGCACGCATACATGGCAGGATCGTGATAAAAGGTGAACCAGGCATTTTCCCGGATGCCGTTGGCCTCATATTTTTGTTTAAGAGAAATGACATCGAGGGGATAATTGTCATAGGCCATGATCCAGAGGGGATTGAAATGCACATGGGTGGGCAGCAGGTCTGCAAGATGATAGGCGATTTTTTTATTCGATTGCAGCCGCACGATCTGGTGGCCCCGGGTGTGGCCGCCGGTGAGCTGGACTTCCACGCCTTCACAAACAGTGAAATTTCCTTCAACCAGCTGCGGGTTGCCTGTGCCCTGCAATTTAGAAAAGTTTTGCGGCCAGTAGGTGTTTTCTGAACGCAGATCGGGGTGCAAGGCATCTTCCCATTCAAGCTTCTGTACTATATGCTTGGCATTGGGGAAGGTAAGCTCTTCCTGCCCGGCAGCATTGTGCATGACCATACCGCCGGCATGGTCGAAATCGCAATGTGTCAGAATTACATAGTTTATATCCTGCCGTGTGAAACCCAGTTTCCGCAGTTGTTGAGGGATATCCCACTCTTTGGTAACCCGGAAAACCTGTTTCTGTTTTTCGGTCAGCTTGTTGCCAAGACCTGTATCGACAATGACCAAGGACTCAGGGGTTTTAATCAGAAGGGGATAATTGAGGAGTTTTATATAATTGTCTTCATGTTTGCTGTTGGCAGCAGCATCAGCAGGATATCTTTTTGACCAGAGCACCTTGGGAACAACCCCGAACATAGTGCCGCCGTCCAGCTCAAATTCACCGCCATTAAGCCAGAAAAGAGTAAAGTCGCCAAGCGTAAAACTTCTCATATTCAGCACCAGTTTTTTTGCAGGGTATATACATTACCCCTAAAGTATACTGGATTCTAAAGCAATATGAAGTGGTTAATCCATATTGACTCCTGAAGGCAGAATACCGAAATTTTTCTGAAAGAGCGATATTTTTTAAAGGGTGCATGTTCGTTAAATTCATTTCCCGCAAAAGATCTTAAGCCCAACAGGGGATGAGTTTCGAAAAAGATTGTACTTTGCGGCCAGCAAAACCATGCCAAATTGCAAAGTTTATAGTAAGATAATTGATGGTTATATGGGACACTTTCTCCACGATGCAGGATTTCATAAATGCATGAACTGTTCTGACTTCTTACCGTATGGGAAACTTTAATTAAGGGCTTTGGGCATGGCTGAAAACCGCGATGATGCAGGACTAAAGGCAGCAATTTTTAATAGATTGACCAGGGGCGAGTTCAGGATGGCCTGGGACGGTATTATCAGCATGGCCAGAAAAGCCCTGACAAAAAGGGAAGGACTGGGCCCAAGTTATGAAAACAGAGATCACCTGCAGCGGTTGATCCATGATTGCATTTATGCCAAGGGCGGAGATGTTTCCGCCCGGGCCAGGACAGTGGAACTTGGTGCGGTTTACCTGCATCTCTCTGATACAGGCCGGGAACTGTTTCATGATATTCTCGCCCATGATTTTGACATTGACCGGCAGGTACTGGCTGAAAAAATCAAGGAACTGGAAAAGGCCCAAAACCAGAAAGAAGCAATCACTGCTGAAATTGCACTGAAAAATGCCCTCACGCCGCCTAGAATCAGTCTTCTGACCCAGTTTTCCTCCCTGCCGAACGGGCTGAAATTGCTGATTGATATGCGGGCCACCCTGCTGTCCAGGATCAATGAAGATCAGAGACTTTGTAAGCTTTCTCTTGATATTAAGGAGTTGTTGGCAGCATGGTTTGATATCGGCATGCTTGACCTGCAGGAAATCACCTGGAATTCACCGGCCTCCCTGCTTGAAAAACTGATTGAATACGAGGCGGTCCATGAGATTCGTTCGTGGGGTGATCTGCGCAGCAGGCTTGATTCGAACCGGCTCTGCTTTGCGTTTTTCCATAATAAGATGCCGGCGGAACCTCTGATATTCGTGGAGGTGGCCCTGGGCAACAAGCTGAGCGCCAACATTCAGGATCTGCTGAATAAAGAAGATGATACAATTGACCCGGAACATGCGACTACTGCTATTTTTTATTCGATCTCCAATACGCAGCCGGGTCTTGCTGGGATTAACCTTGGCAATTTTCTAATCAAAACCGTGGTGCAGGAACTCTCAAATCAGTTTGATAACCTGACACATTTTGCCACCCTCTCCCCCTTGCCCGGCTTAAAAAAATGGCTTGGACCCCGGCTTGCAGATGGAAATGAGGAAGTGCTGAGGCCCAAGGAAATAGTCACACTCAAGGAACGCTTTGCCTGTGAGAATGCAGTTCTGTATTTATCCGAGATCCTGACAAATGACTGGTACCGTGACAGCAATACCTCAGAAATCATCAAGCCTATTCTCACCAGGCTGTGTGCGCAATATCTGCTGGCAGAAAGAAGGGGCAACAAAACCCTTGATCCGGTTGCTAATTTCCACCTCTCAAACGGCGCGAGGCTGGAAAGAATAAACTGGCTGGCAGACATCTCGGAAACAGGCATGAAACTATCCTATGGCATTATGGTCAATTATTATTATGAACTCGCAGACATCGAGAAAAATCATGAACAATATGCGACCAAGACCCATATAGTTGCCAGCAGGGGGGTGAAGGCGCTACTTAAGTAGTTTAATAGTGAACCTTGTTACTTCCGTATAGAGGATAAGCTATAAATTCAGGGCGTAATGACGCAGAGAACATCATTTTTCGCCGCATGATCACCGACACCCAGGTTGATTTTGGTGATGGTGCCGCTGATCGGCGCGGAAAGAGCATTTTCCATTTTCATTGCCTCAAGGATCAGGACAGTTTCCCCTGCGCTTACAGTTTCGCCTTCTTTTTTGTCAATCCCGACAATCATACCCGGCATGGGTGCGATGAGCGGCGTGCCTCCACTGACATCAGCAGCATCCAGGGCAGGTATTTTAACCGCAGGAGTTTCTGCAGGCTTGGCAGGACTTGGAACCGGTGGAGAAGAAACTGGAGCCGGCCTAGGAGGAGCAGCCGGCCTGGGAGTAGCCTCCCTGACATAACTTATATTGGGTGGCCCCCCCGTATCTTCAACTTCAACCTCAAAATATTCTCCATCAACCAGCACGTTGAATTTCCGCAGATTCTCTTCCATGACAGTGGGGGGTTTTTCCTTTTTCTCCACAAGTTTTCCGGCTTTTGCCATGGCAAGCAGCTTCTGCTCGGCTTTTACGTCATACATGGTGCGCGGTTTGGCTTCCGGCGGCACGGGTTCCAGGCCGTATTTCCATTTCAGGAATCTTTTGCCGGTAACCGGGTAAAGTGCATAGAGCAAGACATCATCAATATCTTTGGCCAGATCTTTTATTTCTTCCTTGGCCTTGTCCAGTTCCGGCTCCAGAACTTCAGCTGGCCGGCAGGTAATTGGCTCTTCCCCCCTTGGATAACCCTTTAAGGCTTTCTGCTGCAATTCCGGGTTGATAGGCACAGCTGTTTTGCCGTATAAACCGTAGCACAGGTCTTTCACTTGGTCGGTTATCATTTTGTAGCGTTCATCACCCTTATCAAACAGTACGTTGTTGACTGTCTGGATGCCGACTATCTGGCTGGTTGGCGTAACCAGGGGTATCTGGCCGAGATCTTTTCTGACCCTGGGAAGTTCGGCATAGACCTGGTCGATTTTATCCAGGGCGTCCATTTCCTTTAACTGGTTCACCAGGTTTGACAGCATACCGCCCGGTGTCTGGTGCAGCAGCACATTAATGTCAATGATGGACATCTTGTTGTCAGCCAGCAGGTGCCTGTATTTGGGCACGATATCTTTTTCAAAAATTTCATTGATCTGTGCCAGAAGACTAATATCGAAGCCCGTATCCCTGTTAGTGCCGAGCAGGGCCATAACCATAGGCTCAACTGCAGGATGTGATGTCCGGTAAGCATAGGGGGACATGCATGTATCAACTATATCAACGCCCGCCTCAATTGCCTTGAGATGTGTCATGGGAGCCATGCCGGATGTGAAGTGGCTGTGCAGGTGGAGAGGCAGTTTCACCGCCTGTTTCAATGTCTTGAAAAGTGGGAAGGCATCATAGGGGGCCATGAGCCCGGCCATGTCTTTGATACAGATACTGTCAGCACCCATTGCCTCCAGTTCTTTAGCCTTGGCGACGTAGTAGTCCAGGTTGTATACATCGCCACCCATACGGGGCTCAGTCATAGAATAGCAGATGCATCCCTGGAAGTGCTTGCCGGCTTTTTTTATGCCTTTGACAACGGTTTCAAAATTGCGGTAATCATTCAGGGCATCAAAGGTCCTGAATACATCCATGCCGTTAGCAGCTGCCCGCTCCACAAAGGCCTCGGCAACATCATCTGCATAATTGCGGTATCCCACAAGGTTCTGGGCGCGGAGCAGCATGGAAAACGGGGTTTTGGGGGCATATTTTTTAAGTGTCCTGATCCTTTCCCAGGGATCTTCATTCAAAAAGCGGTGCATGGTGTCAAAAGTGGCGCCACCCCAGGTTTCAAGGGCCCAGAAACCAACTTCATCCATCAACTCGGCAACCGGGATCATGTCCTCGGTTCTGCCCCTGGTGGCAAAGAGGGACTGGTGGCCGTCACGCAGGGTCAAATCCATAACCTTGACCGGGTTTTCGGCTATTGGCCGGTCCTTGTTGTAATCTATCTTGGTGTTTTTTACGCTGATGTCGATGTTCATTGTTGTCTTCCTGTAAATTAGTTGATTAACCTTTCCAACCTGGGAAAAGCCGCATTTGTGCCATACTGCGCAGCATCATCTGCGACTGGCGGCCGCTGAAACTCCAAAATTCTTGTGGTGCTGCGGGAGCAGGTCTATCAGGAGCCATATCAAACAGGCCAGCTTCCACTTCAGCCTGCAGATAACATAGAACCGCTGTCATGGCTGCTATTTTCTTGTTGTTATCGTTCATGGGAAGGCAGGACCAAATTCAATTAATTACCAAGCTGGACATAGGCTGAATATTCCGTGGTCGAGCCGGTAATGGAGTCAATTTTATCTTCAAGTATTTTTCGTTCCTGAAGCTCGAGCCACTTGTTCCATTCATCGAGTGACTGCCAGGTGCTGATCACCAAATACTCTCCCGGCCTGTCAATACACTTCAAGGTCTCGCCGCTTATATAGCCGGGCTGCTGCATAGCATGAGCCCTGAGTTCAATTAGCAGTGGACGAACAACCTGGGCCACCTCTTGTCCAACAGATCGCTTGATCAGAATTTTTATAGCCATATTTTCCCTCCAGCTAGTGAAATAAATAATATTACTGGCCTACAATGGTATATTGCCGTGTTTTTTCATGGGATTGGAATCTCTCTTATTTTTCAGCAGCTGCAAGGCCTTGATAATCCGCAAACGGGTCATTGACGGTTCAATGATATCATCAATATAACCGCGCTTAGCCGCCACGAAAGGATTTACTACCGCTTCGGCATATTCCTGTTCTTTTTGCTCCAGATATGCCTGGGGGTCTCCACTTTTTTTAGCTTCGCGGCCATAGAGTACTTCGACAGCACCCTTGGCGCCCATTACAGCAATTTCGGCTGTGGGCCAGGCATAATTGATATCACCCCGCAGATGCTTGGAAGACATGACGCAGTAGGCGCCCCCGTAAGCCTTGCGGGTAATGATCGTAACTTTAGGAATCGTGGCTTCTGCATAAGCATAGAGCATTTTTGCACCGTTTCTGATAACGCCGCCGTATTCCTGCGCTGTGCCGGGGAGAAAACCAGGCACATCGACAAAGGTCACCACCGGGATATTAAAACAGTCGCAGAAACGCACAAACCGGGCTCCCTTCACAGACGAATCGATATCAAGCACGCCGGCCAGGAATTCCGGCTGGTTGGCCACGATACCTACAGGATAACCATCGTAGCGGGCAAAGCCGATGACCAGGTTCGGGGCAAATTCCGGCATGATTTCCAGGAAATCTCCATGATCAACGGTCAGGCTGATAACCTTTTTCATATCATACGACAGGTTTGGGCTGTCCGGAATAATCTGGTTGAGAAATTCATCAGCTCTTGCAGGGGAATCATCAGTTTCAATAAACGGCGGACTTTCCATGTTGTTTTGCGGCATATAGGAAAGAAGCTTCCTGATATATTCAATGGCATCCGCACCTGATTCAGCAGCATAGTGAATGACACCGCTTTTAGAGGCATGAACGGTGGCACCGCCAAGCTCCTCAACCGTTACATTTTCATGGGTCACTGATTTGACCACCTTGGGGCCGGTAAGGAACATATAGCTGTTGTTTTTGACCATGATGGAAAAATCGGTCAGGGCCGGGGAATAAACCGCGCCACCGGCACAGGGGCCGAAAATCGCCGAGATTTGCGGAATCACCCCTGAACTCATGACGTTGCGCAGGAAGATATCCGTGTATCCGGCCAGGCTTTCAATGCCTTCCTGGATCCTGGCGCCACCTGAATCATTGAGGCCGATTACCGGCGCACCGTTTTTCATGGCCAGGTCCATGATCTTGCATATTTTTTCGGCAAATGTCTCTGAAAGGGAGCCGCCGAAAACGGTAAAGTCCTGGGAAAAGACATACACAACCCGGCCGTCTATGGTTCCGTAGCCGGTAATGACTCCGTCACCAAGGAACTCCTTGCCTTTCATGCCGAACTGGGTGCAGCGATGGGTTTTGAACATATCAAACTCTTCAAAGCTGCCTTTATCCAGTAGCATTTCTACCCTTTCCCGGGCGGTCATCCTGCCCTTGGCATGCTGCTTGTCAATGCGTTCCCGGCCACCGCCCAGGCGGGCCAGGTTCCGCATTTTCAAAAGTTTGTCAAAGACGTTGCTCATATTTCTCTCCTGCTCGTTTTGCCAGTATCAGGGATTGAGATGCCAGTCAAATATCATTTTTTTTTGAACAGAACTCCATTAACACTCCATGGGTTGACTTTGGGTGCAGGAATGCAACGAGCTTGCCACCGGCGCCCTGAATCGGTATTTCATGGATTAGGCGGCAGCCGCCCTCACGTGCCTGTTTGATCTGACCCTCAATGTCGTCTGTCTTGAACGCCACATGGTGGATGCCTTCCCCGTTTTTTTCTAGAAACTTGGCAATGGGACTTTCCTCGGAAGTTGGCTCGAGCAGTTCGATATGAACTTCGCCCACTGCAAAAAATGCAGTCTTTACATTTTGGGACGCAACGGTCTCCTCTCCTTCGCATGGCAGGCCGAGGACTTTTTCATAGAAGGTTCTAGCCTCGGCGATGGAGCGCACGGCAATTCCTAAATGATCTATCTTTTGCAACATACTTTATCCTCTATCTTTGTATTCGCCAAAAACTTTTCGCATTACATTACAGATTTCGCCAAGAGTAGCATATTCTTTTACGGAGTCATATATAATCGGCATAAGATTTCCACTTCCCTGGGCTGCAGTTTCCAACCTGGTCAACAAAGCCGCAACCTTTTCATTATTTCTGTTGTTTTTCACCTCGGCCAGTTTCGCCACCTGGGTTTTTTCCACTTCAGGATCAACCCTGAGCAAAGGCGGTTTTTTATCCTCCTGGATCTGGAATCTGTTCATTCCGACAATGATGCGTTCGCCCCGCTCAATTTCCAGTTGATACTGGTACGCTGCATTTTCAATCTGACGCTGGATAAAGCCTTCTTCGATGCATTTAACTACACCGCCTGATTCTTCGATCTTGTCGATCAGGGCCAGCGCTTCACGCTCTATCCTGTCAGTAAGTGCTTCAATGTAATAGGAACCTGCCAGGGGATCAATGGTATCCGCAACCCCCGATTCATGGGCCAGGATCTGCTGGGTGCGCAGTGCTGTGCGAACCGAGGCTTCCGTTGGCAGTGAATGGGCTTCGTCCTTGGAATTGGTGTGCAGGGACTGGGTGCCGCCTAGCACAGCAGCCAGGGCCTGTATGGTCACCCGCACAATGTTGTTGTCAATCTGTTGCGCTGTCAGGGTGTTGCCGGCTGTCTGGGTGTGAAACCGCAGCATGAGACTGGCCGGGTTTTTGGCGCCAAAGCGCTCTGTCATGAGGCGGGCCCATAGTCGCCTGGCTGCCCTGAACTTAGCCACCTCCTCGAGCAGGTCCGACGAGGCATTGAAGAAGAACGCCAGTCTTCTGGCAAAAACGTCGAGTTCAAGGCCGGCGTCAAGTGCTGTCTGGACATAGGTGCAGCCGTTGGCTAAGGTGAAGGCGACCTCCTGGACAGCTGTAGAGCCTGCTTCACGAATATGATAACCGGAAATGGAAATCGTGTTAAAAGCAGGTGTCTTCTGGCTGCACCACTGGAATATATTAGTGATCAGCCGCAGACTGGGCTTGGGCGGGAAAATGTAAGTACCGCGGGCAACATATTCCTTTAAGACATCATTCTGGATGGTGCCCTTGATGTTTTCAGGCGCAACTCCCTGTTTTTCACCAACAGCCACATACATGGCAAGCAGGATGGCGGCCGGGGAGTTGATTGTCATTGAAGTGGAAACCTTGTCCAGGGGGATTTGGTCGAATAGGGTTTCCATGTCTGCCAGGGAATCTATGGCAACGCCGACCTTGCCGACCTCACCGACACTCATCGGATCATCTGAATCGTAGCCGATCTGGGTCGGCAGGTCAAAGGCAACCGAAAGTCCGGTTGTGCCCTGTTCCAGAAGAAAGCGGTAACGCTTGTTCGATTCGGCTGCGCTTGAAAAACCTGCATACTGCCTCATGGTCCACAGGCGCCCACGGTACATGGTGGGCTGTACGCCTCTTGTATAAGGGTACTGCCCGGGAAATGCGAGATTCTCAAGATAGGCGTCATCGATATTTTCAGGTGCTGCCAGTCGCAGGATTTCTTCACCTCCGTGGTTGGTGAATTTTTCCTTGCGTTCCGGAAAACGACTCAGGCTCTTTGCCAGCTCATTTTTTTCCCATTCAGCAAGTTTTGGATGTTTTGCCATGGCTTCTTCCTTGTGTTTCTTTATTGTTCTTCCAGGATTTCTTTTGCCTTCAGCCTGGGGTCCCCCAGAAGAGGCAAGTCTCTTTTGGTAATTTCAGCCAAGAGCCTGGGACGCAGTATTTCCAGGCACCAGTCAAGGACTTCCTGATCATGGGCGCCGCGGCGTCTTTTTTCTCGCTCTCCGCTATCCCTGTGTTCACTGTCAACCTCGGCAATACGCTCAAGAAGTTCGGTAATCCCTTTGTTTTCTGTGGCTACGGTCATGCTTACCCGGGCCTGGTTAGTCGCGCCTTCCTGGCGGGAGACTGTTTCAAGATCCATTGCAAGAATATCAGCCCCTTTGCAGTCAGCCTTGTTGACCACCAGGATGTCGGCAACTTCGAGGAGCCCGGCTTTCATGGCCTGGATATCATCTCCTAATCCGGGCGCCAGCACAAGGAGGGTGATATCCGCTAAGCGGATAATATCCATCTCGGACTGGCCGACACCCACGGTCTCAATAATAATGGTAGAACAGCCGCAGCTGGACATGATCCGGACCGCTGCACCCGCAGTAGCACAAAGTCCTCCCAGCCTGCCCCTGGTTGCCATGGAGCGCATCACAACATCCCGGTCAGTTGCATGCTGCATCATGCGGATGCGATCCCCCAGAATTGCTCCTCCCGATATGGGGGAGGAGGGATCAATAGCTATAATACCGATGCGCTTCCGGCTCTGGCGCAGCTCTGATATTATGCCATTGGTCAGGGTCGACTTGCCGGCTCCAGGCGGACCGGTTATACCCAGAATGATTGCCTGGGAAATCAGGTCTTCATCAAGCGATGAAAGAATAGCTTGAGCGCTTTCATCGCCGTTTTCCACCAGGGTAATGGCCCTTCCTATTGCCCTGGGATCCCTTTGTTTCAGACCTTCCAGTAATCTATCAATTGTCATCAGCGTACTATTCAGACTGAAGACTTTTTCTCGCAGGCTTCCCGATAGGCACTGATTATTTTATCAATCGGAGTGCCCGGTGTAAATATTTCAACTATGCCTGCTGCTTTTAAGGTAACAATATCTTCTTCTGGAATGACTCCACCACCAAGTACCGGGATATCCTGGGCTCCTGCTTTGCGGAGGGCCTCCACGACTGCAGGGAAAAGTCGGATATGTGCCCCGGAAAGAGACGAGAGGCCTACGGCATCAACGTCTTCCTGGATAGCGGCGGCAGCAATTTCTTCCGGACTTCTGCGGATGCCGGTATACACAACTTCAAAGCCAGCATCACGTAAAGCCCGGGCAATGAATTTGGCACCCCGGTCGTGGCCGTCAAGACCCGGTTTGCCTATTAAGACACGATACTTATGTGTTGTTTCCATAGTGCTTTAGACCCCTTATTGGTTTGTATCTTTAAAGACTTGTCCACATAGTTCACCCAGTCTGCCGAGATCTTTACAGACATGCACATCTGCTTGGAGCATGGCGTCAATTTTGGCCTGGGCTGTGCCGCTGCCGCCGCTAACAATGGCCCCGGCATGGCCCATGCGGCGGCCTGGTGGTGCTGTCAATCCGGCAACAAACCCGACAACCGGTTTAGAAACCGAGTCGGCAATATACGCACAGGCTTCCTCTTCAGCGGAACCGCCTATTTCACCGATCATCACAATACCTTTGGTATCCGGATCATTTTCAAAGGCTGCTAAACAGTCGATAAAATTGGTACCGTTCACCGGGTCACCGCCAATCCCCAGGCAGGTGGACTGTCCCAGGCCGACTTTGGTAAGCTGGTCAACAACTTCATAGGTCAGGGTGCCTGAGCGGGAAACGACGCCGATGGCACCGGACATATGAATGGGGCCGGGCATGATGCCGACTTTGCACTGGCCTGGTGTAATGATGCCCGGGCAGTTAGGGCCGATGAGGCGTGATGACTTGGTGGCCAGGAAGTTTTTTACCAGCAGCATATCCATAACCGGAATCCCTTCCGTGATACAGACAATCAGTTCGATATCGGCATCAGCCGCCTCCATTATGGCATCTGCGGCAAAGGGCGGCGGTACAAAGATCATGGAGCAGTCGGCACCGGTATGCCGGACAGCTTCCTGGACAGTATTGAAGACCGGGATGCCATCCATCTCCTGTCCTCCCTTGCCGGGAGTAACGCCGGCAACGACATTCGTGCCGTAGGCCACACATTGGCGGGTATGAAACTGACCTTCGCGGCCGGTAATGCCCTGCACTAATAATCTGGTCTCTTTGTCAACAAATATACTCATGTGGTTTCTTTATAAGTCTCGATTTCACCGAATCTGCTTCGTCATCGGTCGTTTCGCATAGCTTTACTATGGCGAAACGACATCTTCCTTGCATCTCCGGCAAACTCGCGGCTTATTTATTTTTGGTTATAAATTTATATTTTTTACTGCCAACTGCAAACTGCAGACTGTTAACTTTTTTTATCTTTTCACAATTGCAGCTATTTTATCGGCGGCATCCTTCAAGTCAACGGCCGTGACAAGGTTAAGCCCTGACGCGGCCAGGATTCTGCGCCCTTCCTCAACGTTCGTTCCTTCCATGCGAATGACAACCGGTACTGTAATCCCTGTTTTCTGGGCTGCCTGGACTACTCCCTCGGCCAGCACGTCGCAGCGTAATATGCCCCCGAAAATATTGATGAGGATGGCTTTGACATTCTTGTCGGCCAGGATGATCCTGAATCCGTTTTCCACCATTTCCGCATTGGCGCCGCCGCCGACATCAAGAAAATTGGCGGGGTCGGCACCGGCTTTTTTGATTATATCCATGGTAGCCATGGCCAAACCGGCACCATTGACCATGTTGCCGACATTGCCCGAAAGGTTGATATAATTCAGGTTGAATCTCGAAGCCTCGACTTCAAGCGGATCTTCCTCATCCGTATCGCGCAATTCCTCGAGATTTTTTTGCCGGTAAAGTCCGTTGCTGTCTATATCAATCTTGGCATCAAGGGCAACTATGGCGTTCTTTTCAGTTACAACCAGAGGGTTAATCTCAACAAGAGAGCAGTCCCGGGAGACAAACAGTCTGTAAAGATTTCCAAGCATTGGATAAAACTGCTTTGCCACTTCCGGACTCAGGTCAAGACCGAAGGCAACTTCGCGGCAGTGATAGGGCTGTATGCCCGTCAGGGGGTTAACGGAGACGCGGACAATTTTCTCCGGACTTTGTGCAGCCACTGTTTCAATGTCCATGCCGCCCGCCTGGCTGGCCATAATAACGATAGTTGCCGTAGCCCTGTCAGGCAGGATGGAAAGGTATAATTCACGCGCGATCTTGAGCCCTTCCTCCACCAATACTTTTTTAACAATCTTCCCCTCGGGCCCGGTCTGGGGCGTGACCAGATGCATGTTCAGGATATGAGAGGCAGTATTTTTTACATCTTCCCGGGAATTGGCAAGTTTGACACCGCCGCCTTTGCCGCGGCCGCCGGCATGGATCTGGGCTTTTATGACGACCGGATATGAGCCCAAATTTTCAGCAGTGGTACATGCTTCATCGACGGAAAACGCCACCTCACCTGCCGGAACAGGAATATTGGCATTACGGAACAGCTCTTTGGCCTGATATTCGTGAATCTTCATGAGCAGTCTTCAAATAGCAAAAGGGACGAAGATAATTGGAAAAGGGACGAACATTGAATGCAGGTCCCTTTTCTTTTTTCTGCCTATCTTATTTTTTTGGATAGCCCATTGTTTTGAGTGATTCGGTGATTTCATCAAGGACAGTGGGATCGTCAATGGTGGAGGGCATACGATATTCCTTGCCATTGGCAATAGCCCGCATGGTTCCGCGCAGGATCTTGCCGGAACGGGTCTTTGGCAGCCGGGCGACAATGGAAGTCTCCTTGTAGCAGGCAATAGGCCCGATCTGATTGCGTATCATCTTTACCAGGTCTGTTTTTAGAGTTTCTGTATCCTGCTCAACTCCTGCCTTTAGTACTACAAGACCGACAGGCAGCTGTCCCTTGAGTTGGTCATCGGTGCCGAAAACAGCACATTCGGCCACGCTGGTATGGGTGGCGATGACCTCCTCCATGGCTCCGGTTGACAACCGGTGGCCGGCGATATTGATGACATCGTCCATGCGGCCCATTACATAAATATAGCCGTCCTCATCCATGTAACCGCCGTCGCTGGTTTCGTAATAGCCCGGGAATTTGCTCATATAGGAGCGCTGAAATTTTTCATCATCCTTATAAAGGGTGGGAAGAGTGCCGGGAGGCAATGGCAGCTTGATAACCACGTGGCCTTCTTCATGTGCGCCAAGTTCCTTGCCGGCATCGTCAAGAATACGGACATCGTAGCCTGGTACCGCAACAGTAGGTGAACCGGGTTTGATGGGCATTTGCTCAATGCCCATGCAGTTGGCGGCAATGGCCCAGCCTGTTTCTGTCTGCCACCAGTGGTCTATGACCGGGCGGTGCAGCATTTTGCAGGCCCAGTGATAGGTGTCAGGATCAAGCCGTTCCCCGGCCAGGAAAAGGTATTTAAAGTCCGAAAGATCATATTCCTTGAAATAGGCGCCATCCGGATCTTCCTTTTTTATGGCCCGGAAGGCGGTTGGAGCAGTGAAAAGAACCTTGACGCCATGCTGGGATATAACCCGCCAGAAGGCACCCGGGTCAGGTGTGCCTATGGGCTTACCCTCGTAAATGATGGTGGTGCAGCCTCTTAAGAGGGGACCGTAAATAATATACGAGTGCCCAACAACCCAGCCCACGTCCGAGGCAGCCCAGTAAACATCACCGCCGCGGACATCATAGATGTTTTCCATGCTCCAGTTGAGGGCCACGGCATGGCCGCCGTTATCCCTGACCACGCCCTTGGGCATGCCGGTCGTGCCAGAGGTATAGAGAATATAGAGGGGATCGGTTGCCTTTACCGGGACACATTCCGCCGGTTCGGCAGTTGCGGCCAGTTTTTCCCAGTCAAGATCACGATCCTGGCTGAGAGGAGCTTTGACCATATCGCGCTGGTAGATGATGCATTTCTCCGGCTTATGTTTGGCAATCTCTATGGCCTTGTCGAGCAGCGGTTTATATTCGATAAGTTTTTTCCCTTCCACGGCGCCAGAGGCGGTAACCATTATTTTAGGCTGGGAATGGTCAATGCGGATGGCAAGTTCGTTTGCGGCAAAGCCTCCGAAAACCACGGAGTGGATGGCACCAAGCCTGGCACAGGCAAGCATTGCTATGGCAGCCTGGGGTATCATGGGCATGTAAATAATAACTGTATCGCCTTTTTTAACCCCCTGGCCTTTCAGGACCCCGGCAAAATTTGCCACCAGGTCACGGAGCTCCCGGTAGGTGAATTTCTGGATGGTATTGGTTACCGGGCTGTCGTAAATTATTGCCACCTGGTCTGCCCGGCCGCCTTCAACATGACGGTCAACAGCATTATAACAGGTGTTCATTTCGCCGCCTGTAAACCACTTGAAAAACGGTGGATTTTTATCGTCCAGTACCGTGTCCCACTTTTTGTACCAGTCAATGCCCTCTGCGGCTTTGCCCCAGAAAGCTTCAGGTTCTTCAATACTTTTTGTGAAAATTTCCTTGTACCTGCCCATTATGGCCCTCCATTTAATTTTTTGTTAATACAGTACCGTAAGCGATATATAGCCTCATTTTCCTTTATGGCAAAAGGTGTGATTTTTTAACCCTTAGCTACCACATTGTGGTAGCTAAGGCAAGTTTTTTCCGTAAAAATACCTAATCTAACCGATGGGGCCTGAATCTGCACAAAAAAATTAAGTTCCTGGGAAAAGATTTAATGTTTAGCGCTTTTTTCTAAAATGGACGCTTTTGCTGATATTGGCAATAGGCTCCACATGGCCTTCACCGGAGACTATGCAGGGGCCGGCCGGATCTCCAGCGGCATCGAGTGTTCCACGTACCTGAGGACAGCGTAACACTCTGTGTCCTGGATACCCAGCAACCCCACCCCGTTAATTTTCCGGTTCAAGTTTCTGTAACTTACTTGAATAAAGGAAATTACGAAGAAATCAATATGGATAGTTTGGCAGGTTATGCGTAGGTTCAACCTATGTGTGAGAGCAGGAAGGAGCGAAGGTTTATTTTTTTTCCTTTTATATCAAGTTTTTTACGGAGATTGCGGCGATGGAAATCAACAGCACTGACTGAAATTTTAAGGAGATATGCCATCTCTTTATTGGATTTTCCCTGGCGGAGAAAATCGGCGATCTGGATTTCCCTTGGGGTCAGACCATGATATTGTGAAGAAAGTTTTTTTGAAAATGAGGAGGTTATTTCCGAGAGATTTGTTTTAATGGTTTCCAGATAGACCTTTTGCGATTTTTCGGTCAGGGTTGATTCTAGCTCATTGAGAAAAGGAAGTATCAGTTCTTTTACATTTGCCAGCACCTTCTTTTCCAACTCTTCTTTTGCTGCAGCGCTTTCCCTGAGCAGGACTTTCAATGCCGTAATGGTCTCTTCAAGCATGTTGGTACTCTGCCGTAAAGTCTCTTCAACCTGCTTCTGGTCGCTTATATCGCGGATGGATTCGACAGCTCCCATATAGTTCCCTTCATTGTCATACAGGGGCGCCGCCAGGCCGGAGAGATAAGCACCGTTGCCACCGTAAGCAGAAGCAACAAATGCCTCGGCATGCAGAGTCTTTTTGTCTATCACCTTGACGGCGTAATTTTTTCTGAACTGGGGATTCCTGTTTTCCACCAGATCGATCAAGATAGGCCTCTGCTTCCCGTAAAAGGGAACGGCATAAATAAAATCTCCTTTGCCGACAACTTCTGCGGCAGAAACGCCGGTCATTTTTTCAATGGCCCTGTTCCATGCAACCACAACACCCCTGCTGTCAATCACAAAGGTGGCATCCGGCAGAAAATCAATTATTTCAGTATAGTCAAACGACATATCTTATTTAAAACAACCTGCTAATGTAACGGAAAAAATAGTTTCATTTAGCATGCACCTGGCAGAGTCACAACTGTTTTATTGAGTCTTTGTTTTTAATCAGTTGAGGGCTCTCGTTAGCTGGCAGAGGATAAACCTGCATTGGATAGAGCAGCAGGCCATAAAATATCAGGGTTTATTCCTTGCATACAATTTATTCGCTTCATCAGTTATCTGGTATTCGGGCAGAGCATTTTTTACTGCACCGGCCTCTGCCGGTATTTATAATAAGCTCCGCAGGCCCCTTCACCGGAGACCATGCATGGACCGATTGGATGTTCAGGCAGACAAGCCGTGCCGAACAATTTGCAGTCCGCTGGGATTTTGATGGATTTCAAAACATCGCCGCAGGCGCAGCCGGCAGGATCATTCGCTTCATCTACCGTAATGCCAAAGCGTTTCCTGGCATTGAATGAATCATATTCAGGGCGGATTTCCAGACCGCTGCCAGCAATAGTAGTCAAGCCTCGCCAGAGGGCTTCAACCGGCTCAAATATCTTATACATGACTGCCATGGCCCGGCGGTTGCCTTCCCTGGTAACAGCCCTGTCATAGGCTATCTCAACTTCGGGTTTCCCTTTTTTTACCTGTTCGGCAAGCATCACCACGGCCTTGAGAATATCAACCGGCTCAAACCCTGCAATTACACAGGGGATTTTGTAACGATTTACAAACGGTTCATAGGCATCGGCACCGATCATGATGGAGACATGCCCCGGACAGATGAGACCGTCAATCTGGATTGCAGGATCTGCAAGAAGTGCTTCCAGGGCAGGCGGCATGACCTTGTGCGATGCGATGACGGAAAAATTCTGCAGGCCCTCTTGTTCAGCGGAGAGAATGGCTGCAGCCACTGTCGGAGTGGTGGTTTCAAATCCGACACCCAGAAAAATAACCTGGCGCTCTGGATTCTGCCTGGCAATCTGGAGTGCATCAAGCGAGGAATAAACGGTCCTGATATCTGCCCCCTCTGCCCTGGCATCCTGCAGTGAAGACTTTGAACCAGGGACCCTGAGAAGGTCCCCGAAAGTCGTAATAATGGAACCATCCAGTTCAGCAGCCAGAATAAAGGCGTCAATATCAGCTGTGGCAGTGACACAAACAGGGCAGCCGGGCCCTGAGGTTAGAGTAATTGCAGGCGGCATGAGTTCCCTGATGCCGTGACGGCAGACGGAAACAGTATGTGTGCCGCAGACCTCCATGAAGCGGACAGGGGGCAGCCCTTCCTGATTTTTAAGCAATTCTGCAAGTTTACCGGCGACCTCGCCGTCTCTATATGTTTTCAGCCATTCCATTTTTAGGTACCAATTAAAAGTTAAAAAAAGGTTAAAGGTAAAAGGTAAAAGGTTTTTAAAAATGAAAACCACATAATAATTAATGTCTGGCAGTATCCGGGAAGCAGATTTTGAATAAAAGCTTCAATATTTATTTGAGACAGTCAGGTTTTTTTATTCTTGCCCTACACCTCTGAAAATCGATACCTTTTTTTTGCTCTTTATCCTTTATCCTT
>PKTW01000003.1 GCA_002868955.1 Desulfobulbaceae bacterium | reverse complement strand
GCAGAAAAACACCCATTGCCATACAGAACAAACCGACAAGGGAGAGAAACTGCCTGTCATGCTTGAGCGTTCTCAAAAGGTAAAAAGTACTCCCGGTAAAGAAAATGACAAGAATGCCGGGTATGAGGATGTTGGAAGGATTCATCAGCGGCTGCAGGTTATATAAATTTTAGTCTGCTTCATTGAATTAAAGTGTGCATTTTGCAAACAATGCAGGTAACTATCTCAGGATAGGAGATTATTCCATGATGCGTTAAATTATCAAGGCATTTTATCGCCAGGATTTTGGGGTTGAAAAGGATATGAAGCTGCGAACCTGTGTTTCTCCTGAGGGCAAGTTTATATACGGCATTCATAAACCGTCGTTTAAAATTCTCAATCTGCGGGAAAATGATTTAAGTCAGATATTGGGCCTGGATACTGCAGACAAGCCTATAGACAATCGGCTTAACTTTCCATCCGGCAATGTGGAAGAAACGCAGGGGGAATGGATCTACGAAATACCTAACCCTTTTCCGTTTCGGGGAGCCACCTATATTGACAGAAACTGGGCAGATGCAAAGGCTGCTGATCCTCTGTCAATAACATTGCCACCCCCATTATCCGCGTCAATGACAAATTTTTTAAGTAAGGTACTTTCTTGCGGAAAGGGCGGTGCCAAGGATATTTTTAACGAGGCCTTTGCAGAGCTGCCTGAAACAGTGCTTCTGACCTTAGCTTCAACATCAACTGATCCCGAAGATCTTGTCAGGCTTGCGGAATTGTCCTGCGAGTTTGTTTATGATGATCAAAGTAACACGCCGATAGGACTGCGCTTTGAAGAAGATGAAAAGGGCGCGTATAGACCAAAGATTTTAAAGCATGACCTCTTTGAAACACTTGTCAACAACAGTTTCCTGCCTGACATCTACAAGGAGGTAATGGTTCTGCGTCCAGGGGTTCAGGGCGACAGCGAAATTGTAGGCGAATGGCCTCCGGAGCATGACAGCCATGTATTCGAATATCTACGGCGCAACAGTTATATTCCCTGGGGCCACTCTGCCTCAAACATTGCCAATGACCTGGTACGATATAGCATCGCTGATCTGTCCGACAATGATTTTGGAGGTCTGCGCCATCTATATTACCAGCGTACCTTTATCAGGATTGCTGAGCAGTTGGACATGCAAATCGATGCCAGACGCAAATGTTTGACCTTGTCTGAAATGGAAAAACTCAGGCAGAATATAATTAAAGAGCTTGAGAAGCCGGGAACATCCCCGTTACAGTTTGATGCAACCCTGTGGGGTTGGAACTATGGTTTTGATTTTGCCGCCAGCGGTTTTCGTCTGCATGCCTCTCATCAGCAGATCCACCACCAGTTTGCCCTGGTAACCAAAGAGGTTTGTCAGTCAGGAACCGTAAATAAAATGATATCCTCGTACAGTTGCGGCGACCTTGTAGCTGATTTTGTCAGGTCGTATCAGGAGGAATATGTCCGCAGTTTTTTTGCCGATTATGTCTCAGCTATCAGAAACAACAGCAGGATGGATGAGAAAAAGTATCTTTCGGCTGACCTGGTTGTTTTTGAGGATGAAAATGTCATGTTGTTCGTTCCTAAAGCCCAGACCTCACAATGGGAGCTGCAGCTCATGACATCGTGTCCGGTTGGCAATATCCTCGAGGCAGACAGCAATGTTCGCAGGTCACTCAATAGAGGAATTCTTAACGCCATGCGGGTGCTGACCGGTTTGGGGGCACAATTAATTACTGTAATCGAGTTTTCCAAGAGGATAGGAGTCAAGGATATTGACCAGCGTTTGCTTTATTCATTCCTGCCGAAGATCCCGTATTCCATGGGTGCTTTTTCCGAAGCGCAATTACGTTACATAAACGGCCATTACCCGGAAGATTTTGCTATCGCCTGTCGTCAAGAGCTAGAAAGTCATTAGACTTTTACATTGTCCTGAGGTTAACAAAAAAAATGTTTTCTCATGCCTGGTGTGGTAGAATATCCAACTTTTCAAATCAGGCAGCGATTGAAATATAATTGACGGAACCAACTATGATCAAGAAAGGGTATTACGGACATTGGGGAGGTGCATTTATCCCTGAGATCCTGTTCGAGACATTCAAGGAACTCAATGTATATTTTGAGGAAGCAAAAAATGATCCTTCCTTTTGGGAAGAATACCTGCAACTTATGTCAAGCTACTCATGCCGGCCAACTCCACTCACCTATGCCGGTAACGTCAGCAAACATTTCGGCGGCGCTCATATTTACATAAAACGGGAAGACCTCAATCATACCGGAGCGCACAAGGCCAATAACGTCATGGGCCAGGGACTTCTGGTCAAACGCATGGGAAAAAAGCGTGTTATCGCCGAGACCGGTGCCGGTCAGCATGGCGTGGCCACAGCCACCATGGCAGCCAAGTTCGGTTTTGACTGCACCATTTACATGGGTGAAGAAGATGTACAGCGGCAGCGGCCCAACGTTTTCTGGATGGAAAAGATGGGCGCCACCGTTGTGCCCGTTACCGATGGTTCAAAAACCTTGAAGGATGCCATCAACGAAGCATTCCGTGACTGGGTGACCAATATGGATTCTACCCATTACGTGCTTGGCACTGTCTGCGGACCGCACCCCTTTCCTGAGATGGTAGCATGGTTTCAGTCCATTATCGGCATTGAAGCACGGGAGCAAATTCTGAAAGCGTTCACTAAACTGCCGACGCGCGTCTATGCCTGTGTTGGTGGTGGCTCCAATGCCATGGGCATCTTCCAGGGATTTCTGCAGGACGAACAGGTCGGCCTTGTCGGCGTTGAAGCAGGCGGTAAAGGATTAAGCAGTGGAGAACATGCATCCAGGTTGGCAGGTAGTGATGCTTCTCCAGGGGTGGCACAGGGGTATAAGACCATGTTCCTGCAGGATTCTGACGGCCAGATGCTTGATACCCATTCAGTTGCTGCAGGCCTTGATTACATTGGAGTCTCACCCATTTTAAGCGACTTATGGGAAAAGGGCAGGGTCCGTTTCACTGCCGCTACCGACATTGAGGTTATGGAAGCGCTGGATTTGACGATGAAAAAAGAAGGAATTATTCCTGCCCTGGAATCGGCGCATGGATTTGTACAGGCCTTTAAGGAGGCTCCTGACCTGGGCACAGAAGAAGCCATTGTTATCAATATGTCCGGCAGGGGGGATAAAGATATTTTTACCATTGCCAATGCTTATGGAGACCCATCCTGGAAAAAATTTATCATAGAACGGGCGGAGCAGTATAAGAATGATAAAGAATAAAAAAGAAGTGGACAGTCTGCAGAAAAGATCAAAGAATAAAGGCTGGGAAGTAACTGCTGAAAGCTGTCAGCTGAATAAGTAGATAAAAAATGACGACACTCGAAGAAACATTACGTGAGGCTCTGACCAGGAAGAAAATCCTCCTGATGACTCACCTTGTGCTTGGATATCCCTCTTTTGAGGTTAACAGGGAGGTCATCCGCCAGATGGTGAAAAATGGCGTTGATATGATCGAGATGCAGATCCCTTTTTCTGAACCGGTAGCGGATGGCCCCATGATCCTGAAAGCCAACCAGGAGTCAATATCCAGGGGGGTAAAGCTTGAGCAGTGTCTGGAGTTTGCCGCAGAAATCACGGCGGAGTTTCATATCCCTTTTATTTTTATGACCTATTACAACATCCTTTACAAGTATGGAATCGAGGCGTTCATTGACCGCGCCTATGACATCAATATCCAGGGCTTTATCATTCCGGACCTGCCTCCTGAAGAGGGTAAAGAGTATGTTGAGCTGGCGAAAAGCCGGAATATGGCGCCGATCCAGATTTTTGCTCCTACCTCGACAAAAGAACGCATGCAGCTGCTGGCTCAGAATGGAGCAGGTTTTATCTACTGTGTTGCCCGCCGTGGCGTTACCGGGAAAAAGACGGACTTTGACCAGGACTTCAACGAGTATATTGCCCGGTGCCGCAGTGCAACGAACCTGCCTCTTGCAGTCGGCTTCGGTATACGTTCCAAGAAGGATGTGGATTTTCTCAGTGGCAGGGCAGATATAGCCGTCATAGGAACCGAGACTATACGTTTGGTGGATGAAAAGGGAGCAGAAGCTGTCGGTCCCTTTATCGCCAGCCTGCGTTAAAAATTTGTAAAAAACTTGCTGGGAATACAGAGTCGGCTTATGACGTTTTTTAATGAGCGGTGCACACTTTATTACGGGACAACCAAAAACCAAACGTCCCCTATGCCATGGCCGAAGGTGTCACCCGGATACTTGTCATTCTTGAAATAATAAAGCGGCATGCCTTTATATGCCGTTTGCTGTCTTCCATCTGGTCTTGTTATGCTGGTGAAATCGCTTGATTCGCAACCTTCGATAACCGCAGATGGGGCTATATAGAAAGGAGGCCAGTTGACAGCGCACCCCTCAATGCAATTACTTGCATTTTTGTCATCCTTGGAGAAAGAGTAAAGCGACAGCCCCTGACTATCTGCAAGAAACTTTCCAAGCAGTTCTTTTTCCATGATTTTAACACCCATTGTTTCAGCAGCTTTTGTCGGGTTTACAATGGATAGTAAAATGCCAGTCGAAAAAAAGCCGAGAATAATAAAAACCCAGAAAGCCGGAAATTTTTTTTTCATGCTGCAGTTCTCCAGGAAAAATTCTTTCAGACACGCCATTAAGATTTGCGTATGAAATTTAAATATATATCCGGAATTTTGTCAATGCGGGGACTTGTTATGCTAGGGTAATAAACAGTAAGTTTTTGAATCAAAATGCAGTATGGCAATACGCCTTGCCCAGCTACAGATTGAGGTATTATTGGCGCCGATCAGGGCAAAAGGATGCATGGAAACTGAAATGATATCCGCTTGAGGGTTCGGGGCTTTTGATCAATAGTCGACAAGGATTTGATACGAAATATATAGGCCAGGAGATAACAATGACAGCAGACATCAATGAAGAACTGGGGACCACTGACGTTAAATGGAACCTTGCTGATCTTTACAGCGGTTACACAGATCCGCAGATTGAAAAGGATATTGCTTTCTGTAAACACGAAGCTGAAGTAATTAATAAAAAATATGCGGACAAAGTGAAAACGCTTGCAGAAGATGAATTACATGCACTGGTTCTAA
This sequence comes from Desulfobulbaceae bacterium, assembly GCA_002868955.1. Lineage (GTDB taxonomy): Bacteria > Desulfobacterota > Desulfobulbia > Desulfobulbales > BM004 > BM004. The sequence continues at coordinate 3,124 of PKTW01000003.1, read as the reverse complement.
GGCTCGAAAAACTTGAAACATCACTGGGCAGGCTTTTTACCTTTGCCTTTCTTCATTTTGCTACGGATACGCATGACCAGGATGTCAGTGCTTTTCTGCAGCGTATGCGTGAAATTGGCAGCACAATCGGCAAGGACACCGTTTTTTTTGAGCTGGAATGGAATAAAATTCCGGGTGAGACTGCGGAAAAGCTCCTGCAGAATAACATACTTTCGCATTATAACCATTACCTTGCAAATATGCGCAAGTATGCAGAGCACCAGCTGTCACAGATTGAAGAAAAACTGCTCCTTGAACGGGCTCCGGTTGGCCGTGGAAGCTGGACCACCCTTTTTGAGAAGATAATGGGCCACATTAAGTTCGGGGAAAAACAACGGACGGAAGAGGAGGTGCTTGCAGACCTGTATAACCCTGATCGTATGGTACGCCAGCAGGCAGCCCTTGATCTTACTGAAGGATTGCAAAGTCAGCTGCATATTCTTACCCATGTATTCAATACGCTTCTGGCAGATAAGATGATAACCGACCGTTTACGCAAATATCCGGGCTGGATCAGGTCCATGAACCTTGGTAATGAACTGGAGGACAAAACAGTCGAAGTGCTGATCGAGGCAGTAACAGCACGCTACGATATACCGCAGCGTTATTACGGGATCAAACAAACAATGTTAGGATTGGATGAATTGCTTGATTATGACCGTTATGCGCCTGTCCCCCATTTGCCCGACAAGAAGATATCCTGGGTTGAGGGCAAAACAATGGTGCTTGATGCCTTTGCTCAATTTTCACCACGCATGGCTGAGATAGCCGGGTATTTTTTCGACAAAAAGTGGATTCATGCGCCTGTGTATGAAGGCAAAAGGGGAGGAGCCTTTGCCCATCCCTGTGTGCCGGAGGTGCATCCTTATGTGCTGGTCAATTATACCGGCAACCTGCGCGATGTGTCCACCGTGGCTCATGAACTGGGGCACGGTGTGCACCAGTATCTGGCTGCAGAGAATGGGTATTACAACAGCAACACAACTCTGGTGCTTTCGGAAACTGCTTCTGTGTTTGCAGAACTCCTGGTGTTTAATTCCCAGCTTGCACTGCTCGACAGGAAAGAGGAAAGAAATGCCTTCATCTGCCAGAAACTTGAATCAATTTTTGCCACGGTTTTCCGGCAGATATCAATGAACCGTTTTGAAGACAAGGTGCACAAAGCCAGAAGGGGTCAGGGAGAACTCAAAACCGAAGAAGTTACTGACATATGGTTGAGAACACAACGCCAGATGTTTGGTGATTCGGTTACACTGTCTCAAAACTACGGTATCTGGTGGTCTTATATCCCTCATTTCCTGCATACCCCTGGCTATGTATACTCTTATGCCTTTGGTGAACTCCTGGTGCTCGCACTTTATGCTCGGTACAAAAATGAGGGTGGGGCTTTTGTACCCAAATATCTCGATCTGCTTTCCGCTGGCGCAACGCAAACGCCGTACATGCTTCTGGAACCCTTTGACGTAAATCTTGATGATCCGGGATTCTGGAATGATGGTCTCAAGATCATTGATGAAATGCTGGCCATGCTAGAATAGATGGTCACATTTTATTTTTTATTACACTATTTTTTATCACAAAGGTTCACATAACCACTGTACATCTTGACATTTTAATAATCATTCACGACTCAAAAGAGATTGCAGCAATTTTGAAACAAAAAAGCAGGGAGATTTGTAGTCTTGACTTCCTTTGTTAGTTATAATTTTTGTTAATAATCAATCTACATATTATATTCTTTGAGCAGCCTAAATCATTACAATCAGTAGCACCATTACCATCATTGTCTATTCGGTCATGGCAAGCTGCCAGATTTTCTAGATGCGATGGTTTTTCTGACAGGTCTTTACTATTAGCTTCATTATCACATACATCACCAATACCATCTGCATCAAAGTCTTTTTGATCTGGATTGAAATCTGTAGGGCAGTTATCACATGGCTCACCAACATTGTCAGAATCAGAATCAAACTGATCATCAGCAATATCGGGACAAACATCACAAGCATCACCTACAAAATCGTAATCACTATCTGCTTGATCAAAATTGGGTGTACTTGAGCAATTGTCGCACAAATCTTTATAACCATCTTCATCTGTATCAGTTAACCCACATGTAATGTCAGTTAATTGAATGTTATTAAGAACAATACCACCCATACTGTTTGTTCCCAATAACCACTGAATATTAAATGATTTTTTCTCAATATTATGCATTATATCTTTTGTATGTATAGGAAGAGAATCTGAGGTCAACATAATACTGTCAGCATCCTGAAGGATACCCAAGATCCCATCAAATAAATGAACAGTTCCATCTGATCCTATTAATTTGCTTCCATGTATTACTGTGTTTGTAGAAGTGCCACTGAAGGTAATAAGATCATAGCCTAAATTAGAATTGTCCTTAATAAAAATTGTATAATTTTTAATCTTTGTTTTGTAACTGCCGACAATAATTTCAGAATCAATTATAGCGTTATAATATAATCCCTGAGATGGATTGTCAGGGGCAGAATCAATAGTATTTGTTTCAAAAGTGAATGTATAAGTAACCTCATCACCTTTAGAAAAAACATCTTTGAAAGGGGGGCTTACATAGTCAACATACCCGGTTAAATTCCAGGTTAGCTGCTCGGCTGCAGTAGTCTTAATGCAAACTAATAGCAACAAACAAATAATAAGAGCTGTTATTCTTCCTCTTTTGATTACAATTCTCCCCTCGATTCAGGTTTAACTTTAAGTCTATTATACCAGTCCTATCCATACCCAAGATAAAACCGAGCCATCCCTAATAAGACATACGGCTTTCCGTCCCTGTCTCAAGACGGGTTTGGCTTTGATATATAAAATACACCGAATATAGTTAATTCATATTGTACTTTGGTACTATATGCGCAAAAGTTTTTGAATGGGACATTCCTTAGTAGATATTGTTTGCCACAACCTTGGTTCTGTGGAGGATAATTATCAGTTAAGGTCCGGTGGTAATAGCAACTGTAATTAATAAAAAAGCCCCTCCGGTTGAAGAGGCGCAATATATGCAGATGACATCTTGGTTTTTTAGGAAAGATTCTCGACTTTC
>PKTW01000180.1 GCA_002868955.1 Desulfobulbaceae bacterium | reverse complement strand
GTAAGACAAAGAAGTGTAAAGGTTTTTTGAGTACACACAATGTAATCATATGATTTTATTATCAGGTTTTAAACTCTGTGCCTTTGTGCCTCAGTGCCTCAGTGCATCATTATTGTAAGCGGCAGCAGGTAAGCGAGCCTGCGAGACTCCGAACTAGCCCCTTCAAGGGGCAAATTAAAGCCGGGTCCTCAGGGCCCGGATTCTTTATTTAAGGCGTGTTACAAATTCAGATCTCCAATAACACTGAATTAGGAAAGGATTTTTTCTCATTCTTGACGTAATGACTATATTTGTTAATCTAATTGATAAAAAATACCAAAGAGTAGTTAGATTTTTTTTTATGTATACTTTAACCACTAATTAATCCTGGGAGTTTGCTAGTGCAATACGAAGCATATTCCAGTCATGACGGTCTGCGTGAAACATTTGATGCTGCCCTGCAGGAACAGCAGAATATAGTTTTGCAGGCCGGCAGCCTGCAGAATCCTGCCAGAAGCTTTGCCGAATCAGTCTGTGAAGGGTTGCAGAAACAACAGAGACAGTTAGAATGCCGCTTCCTCTATGATGCAAAGGGCAGTGAACTCTACGAAAAGATCTGCAGTCAGCCCGAGTATTATCTCACCAGGACTGAAACTGCGATTCTGCAGCGGTATGCCGGCGAGATCAGCCGGGAAACCGGATCCTGCCACCTCATTGAACTGGGATCCGGCAGTTCGGTAAAGACCGATTATCTTATCTCTGCCTACCAGGCGCACTATACAAATGTCTGCTACACCCCCATTGATATCAGCGCCACAGCCTTAAAACTGGCAGGCAGGGCCATAATTGCCAAAAGGCCTGACGTGCAGGTTGTCGGCATCCATGGCACGTATAATGATTCTTTCCAGCTGCTCAGCTGCACCTCGCCGGCAATGGTTGTTTTTCTTGGCAGCACCCTCGGCAATTTCACCGAGGAAGAGGAGCATGGGTTCTGGCAGGATATCTCGTGGCACATGCAGACCGGTGATTACCTGCTGCTTGGAGTTGACCTGGTCAAGGACATTTCAATTCTGGAGGCAGCCTACAACGATGCAGCAGGGGTAACCGCGGCTTTTACCAAGAATTACTTTGCCAGGATGAATCGTGAACTCGGCTCCGCCCTTGATCTTGACCATATCAGGCACGTGGCCTTCTTCAACTCCGGAAAGAGCCGGATGGAGATCTACCTCGAATTTACAGAAGCACAGGCAATACATATAGAATCGCTGCAAAAGACCTTTGCAGTTGCTCAGGGCGAGATGCTGCAGATTGAGATCAGCCGGAAATTCCACCTGCCTGCAGTCAAAGCCAATCTCAGGTCCTATGGTTTTGAACCTGTAAAAACCTGCACAGATGACAAAGGCTGGTTCGGCCTTATTCTATTTCAAAAAAGCAGTTAAAAAAGGAATAAATACTATTACTATTAAGGGTAGAGAGTGTTAACCCTGAGAACAAGGAGACCATTCATGAAAAAAATAGTATTGCTTCTATTGTTTTTTGTCGCATTGGCGCCGCTTCAGGTAGCAGCCCAGCAATGGCATCTGGATACTGTGCATACCAATTTTTTCTTTGACGTCAAGCATACCTATGCCACTGTTCGGGGACAGTTTATGGATTTTAGCGGCGATGTTTATTTTGACCCGGATCATCCTGAAACGAGCAGGTTTGATTTTGTCATCAAGGTGAACTCCGTTGATACCAAGGTCGGTAAGCGGGATACGCATCTTCGTTCCCCTGATTTTTTTGATGCCGCAAAATACCCTTTTATGACCTTTAAATCTGCCAGGGTTTTATCTGCAGGCGACAATAAATATATTGCTGAAGGCACATTGACCATAAAGGATGTCACCAGGGATCTGGCTCTTGAGTTTGTCTACCATGGCCAGAAGGAAAATCCCCTGAAACCGGGGGAGATTGTCGCAGGGCTTGATACCACGCTGACCATTGACCGGCTGGAATATCATGTTGGTGATGGCAAATTTTATAAAATGGGTGTTGTGGGAAAGGATGTTGATATCCTCTTTACCATGGAGCTGTTGCGAGATATATAAAATTTGTCTGACTTGCAGGGTATGCTGGTCTGTTACTATCTCTTTTTTAAGGCCGTATCCTCCATGAAGGATACGGCCTGTTTTATTAGAATGGGAAAAAGTTTTTTACCTGTAGACTTTTAGGCGGGCACATGCATCATATTTTATTTAGGACTCCTATGTATATTTAGTTGACAACTATATATCGGTATGGAGTATAGCATACCATTTTCGGCCCGGTTCTTAATTGTAGCATTTGTTGTTTATTTCTGATTTGTCAGGAGCGCTGAGAAATTGCTGCATAAATCAAAAAAGAATCTATTTGCAAGCCATTCGGCAGGCATAAGGAGTCTGCTGCTTTGGCTTGTGCTTCTCGTTTTTTGGGGCCTCGTCATACCAGCATGCGCTCCCTTTGCCCCAGCGCCCAGGTCAGGTATGGAAGAAACTCATTTGCCGGACTCATTTTCCATCCAAGATTCCATATACGATCCCCGGCAGCGCTGGTGGGAAACAATTGGCGATGAGCAGCTCAACAATTTTGTGGATGAAGCCCTTTCGGATAACCAGACGCTTCTCTCGTACTGGGCAAGGTTTGAAAGGGCCCAGGCCCAGGCAAAAAAAGCGGGAGCAGATCTCAAGCCCTCGTTGGCAGGCGGCGCAGATGCATCCTATACAAAGGTACAAACCGGGAATGATGGTTCAATAGAAAATGAAAGCTATGCTGTCGGCCTTATTGCCGGTTACGAAGTGGACCTCTGGGGACGCATCAGGGCGACGCACGAATCTGCACTTCTTGAAGCTGAGGCATCGCGAGAGGATCTTAACGCAGCTGCCATGACAGTTGCTGCAGAAGTTGCCGACCGGTGGATAGCCATCCTTTCCCAGAGGCTGCAGGGACAGCTTCTGGAGCAGCAGCTTGCTACAAACAAAACATACCTTGACCTGGTGGAACTGCGGTTCCGGAAGTCATTAGCCTCCGCACTCGATGTTTTCCAGCAGAGACAATTGGTGGAAAGGGTCAGGGCGCAGCTGCCCCTGATTGAAATGCAGGAGCGTATGCTGGAAAATCAGCTGGCTGTTTTGCTTGGCCGTATGCCGAACCAGGCCCCCCGGATTTCACGGCAGGAATTGCCGGTCATTGCTGCGGTCCCTGCTGCCGGACTACCGGTGCAGCTGCTGCAGAACCGGCCGGATATTGCGGCTGCGCTCAGAAGGATGGAAGCGTCTGACCAGGATTTGGCTGCTGCCCGCGCCGACAGGCTGCCGGCATTGAGATTGACGGGAAGCGCAGCCTATGACAACGATGAATTGGCAGCGCTTTTTGATAACTGGATCGTCAACCTGGCAGCATCACTTACCGCTCCTATTTTTGACGGCTCCAGGCGTAAGTCCGAGGTTGAAATCAACCTGGCAGCAGTGCAGCAGCAGCTGGCAGAGTATCGGCAGATAGTCCTCTCCGCCGTCCGTGAGGTAGAGGATGCTCTAATAAGTGAAACGAAAATCAGGGAGCATATTGCAGCCCTGGAAAATCAACTGCAGGCAGGGCAAAATGCACTGAGTGAGGCACGAACCCGTTATGTCAATGGATTGAATGACTACCTGCCCGTGCTGACGCAGCTGCTTTCAGTACAAAACCTGGAAAACGACCTGATCCAGCGGCATGAGGACCTTCTTGTTGCAAGGATAAGTCTTTATCGGGCCATTGGGGGATCATGGGTTGATGACCTTACCCCGCCGGCCCAGAATAATTAAACAATAGGGATGTGGCAGAATGGCTAGGCATGAAAATGATGAAAATCCGCAAGGCAACCCGGGTAAGCCAAAGAAGCTGGGCCGCAATATATTGCGCCTTATAATCAGCCTTGTGCTTATAGCAGCAGGCATAGCAGGGGCGCGTTTTCTCATAGCAAACAAGCCCACGGTCAACAAAAGGCCCCCTGCCAAAATGGAGCCCCTGGTCAGCACCGTCACCCTGCAGCCGGGAAATTATACCCTGAATATTCCTGCCATGGGAAATGTCATTCCTGCCCGTGAGATTTCTTTGGAGGCACAGGTAGCCGGTGAAGTGATTTACTTGAATCCCGAATTCACAGAGGGCGGCATGCTCGCCGCGGGTGCGAAAATAGTGCAGATGAACCCAAAGGATTATGAGCTTGCAATAATGGAGAAACAAAGGGCCCTGTCAGATGCGGAATACAGCCTCAAGCTCGAACTGGGGCATCAGGATGTTGCGCGCAAGGAATGGGACCTGCTCTACGGTGACCAGAAAATAAATGAAGCGGAAAGCGAGCTTGCCTTGCGAAAACCTCACCTGGAAAAGGTTCAGGTCGAAATTGAGGCTGCTAAGGCAGAACTGGAGCAGGCGAAAATCAACCTGGAAAGAACGGCTCTTGCAGCGCCATTCAATGTGCTGGTTTTGAACAAGTACGTTGATCTCGGTTCACAGGTTTCAGCACAGGAAAGGCTGGCCGACCTGGTGGGAACGGATGTTTTCTGGGTCCAGGTTCCCCTGCCGATAGAGAGGCTGCAGTGGATCCAGTTCCCGAATGGCCGGAATGAGACGGGCTCCAGGGTAAAAATAATATACCGGGAAGATACTGTCCGCGAGGGAAGGGTCATACGGCTGCTGCCGGATCTTTCAAAAGAGGGGCGCATGGCACGTTTATTGATTGAGGTCAACGATCCCCTTGATCTGCAGGCAAAGGAAAAAAAACGGCCCATGCTTCTCATTGGCGAGTATGTGCGGGTATTGATTGAAGGTGAACACTTGCGCGATATTTACCAGATTCCCAGGCCTGCCCTGCATAATGACAGTGAAGTCTGGATTGTTGATGAAGATAACAGGCTGGCAATACGTCCTGTGAAAACAATCTGGAGGGATGAAGAATCGGTGATCGTGCAGGATGGCTTCAAACCGGGAGAACGTCTGGTTGTATCAGGCCTGGCGGCACCGGTAGCAGGCATGCCCTTAAAGATAGAGCAGCCAGATACGCCCCGGCAGGAAACAGGGCAAAAGCTGCAGGAAAGCAAATAAAATAAAGCCGTATGGAAAATCCTGAGCAAAAACTTGCCGACAAACGGGGCCCCATATCCTGGATGGCCGGCCGGTCAGTTACGGCCAACCTCCTGATGCTAGTGCTGCTTATCGGTGGTCTCGTTATGGGGCAGAATATCAGCAAGGATGTGTTTCCGGATTTTGCGCTGGACCTGGTTTCCATCTCCCTGATTTATCCCGGGGCAAGCCCGGAAGAAGTTGAACGGGGAACCATTCTGGCTGTTGAAGAGGCTATCCAGGACATTGAGGGAATAAAGGAGATAACATCCACGGCCCGCGAAGGCTCCGGTACGGTTACAGTTGAAATCATTGAAGGGGAAGATGTCTCTGAAATAGCCCAGGAAATAAAAAATGCGGTCGACAGGATCTCTTCCTTTCCCGATGATGCTGAGGATCCAAGAGTAACGGTGCCAAGCCGCAAGCGCTATGTGGTTTCGCTCGCTCTCTATGGTGATCAGCCTGAAGCAGTTCTGCGGGAAATGGCGGAGATGGTCAGGGACCGCCTCCTGATGGATCCTGAAATCTCCCAGGTAGAACTCAGCGGTATCCGGGAGTATGAGATAAGCATTGAAATACCGCAGAATGTCCTCCGGACATATGGACTGACTCTGAATGAGGTTGCAGCTATTGTCCGGCGTGCATCGGTTGAAGTGCCGGGGGGGGCAATCCGGACCGAGGGCGGCGATGTACTGGTGCGGGTTACTGAACGGCGTGATGTCGGCAAAGAGTTTGCCAAGATCCCGGTTATTTCCACACCAGAGGGGACCGAACTTCTCCTGGAGGATATTGGCGTCATCCGGGATGATTTCGAGGAGTCGGACAGGTTTGCCACCTTTAACGGCAAGCCCGCGGTAATGCTTGAGGTATACAGGATCGGCGAACAGACGCCCGTGTCTGTTTCAGATGCGGTGCACAAGCAGATGGATGAGATCAATTATATCCTGCCTGAAGGTTTGACCCTGGTGTCCCGAAATGATCGCTCGGAAATTTACAAGCAGCGGCTGGATTTAATGCTGCGTAACGGCTTTCTTGGCCTCGGGCTGGTTTTTATCCTGCTGGCAGTTTTTCTGGAAACAAGACTTGCATTCTGGGTCAGCCTGGGCATCCCCATCTCCTTTCTAGGCTGCCTTTTGCTCCTGCCTTTACTCGGCGTAACCTTCAACATGGTATCCATGTTTGCCTTTATTGTCACCCTGGGAATTGTGGTGGATGATGCTATTATTGTCGGGGAAAATGTCTATTCCCACCGGCAGCAGGGGTTGCCGTGGCTTGAGGCTGCAATAACCGGGACCCGGAGTATCGCGATGCCCGTGACATTCAGTGTGCTCACGAACATGGTGACCTTTATGCCGATCTTCTTTGTGCCCGGCTTCATGGGCAAGGTGTTCAGGGAGATACCCCTTGTCGTGGTCACGGTGTTTTTTATTTCACTCATTGAAAGCCTTTTTATCCTGCCTGCCCACCTGGGCCATAAAGGCAAAGGCAGAGAGGGCAGAATTTTTCCCAAGCTGCATGAGTTGCAGCAGCGCTTCAGCGCTTTTTTTGTCCGTATGGTCCGGACTCGCTATGGCCCCTTTCTTGGTCTTGTTCTGCGTTGGCGCTATATTTCTTTTTCTGTAGCCATTTTAGTCCTGCTCCTGGCCTTTGGTTATGTCAAAAGCGGGCGTCTGGGATTTGAACTCTTTCCCAAGATTGAATCAGATTATGCTGCTGTTACGGCAAACCTGCCCTTCGGCACATCAGTCAACCGGACCCTGGAGGTGCAGCAGAAACTGGTACAGGCCGGCAAGGCGGTGGCAGAGCGCAACGGCGGCGAAAAACTCGTGGAAGGCATTTACGCCTCGGTGGACGGGAGCGAGGCCCAGGTTCGTATATACCTGACACCGCCCAAGATCCGCCCCATATCCACATCGAAAATGACGCAACTGTGGCGGGAAGAGACGGGTGAGATAGCCGGCCTTGAGACAATCAAGTTTGAATCCGATGCCGGGGGGCCCGGGCGGGGCGCGGCAATTTCAGTTGAATTAAGTCATCGTGACATCGGGGTGCTGGAACATGCAAGTGCTGAACTTGCAGCGGCCATGGAGTACTTCCCCAACGTGATTGACATAGATGACGGCTTTTCTCCCGGCAAACAGCAGATTGACTTCAAGGTCCGGCCGGAAGCCCAGAGTCTCAACCTGCATGCCGCGGATATCGCCCGCCAGGTCAGACAATCCTATTACGGCGCCGAGGCATTGCGGCAGCAGCGCGGCCGCAACGAGGTCAAGATAATGGTCCGGCTTCCGAGGGAAGAACGAATTTCCGAGTTCCATCTTGAGGAGATGATCCTGCGGACCCCGGATGGCGGGGAGGTGCCATTAGTTGAAGCTGTGACCCTGGAGCGGGGCAGGGCTGACACCACCATTGAACGTCGCAACGGCAGGCGGGTGGTTACTGTTTCCGCCGATGTACGGCCCAGAAGCCAGGCGGCCCAGGTAACAGAGGTATTGAATTCTGATACTATCCCCGCACTCAGCGCCCGCTATCCGGGACTGAGTTTCAGCTACGAGGGCCGCATGGCCGACAGGACGGAGAGCATCCAGAGTCTGATCAGGGGCCTGCTCATCGCTTTGATCATTATTTATGCCATGCTGGCCATACCCTTAAACAGTTATATCCAGCCCTTAATCATCATGCTGGCCATACCATTCGGTTTGGTGGGTGCGGTCATCGGGCACCTTATCATGGGGTACAGCCTCAGTGTCCTCAGCCTCTTTGGTATTGTCGCCCTGTCAGGCGTCGTAGTCAATGATTCCCTTGTCCTTATTGATTTTGCCAACAGGCGGCGTAAAAAAGGCAGTATTGCAGTTGAAGCCATCCAGGATGCGGCTATCCAGCGTTTCCGGCCCATTATGCTTACGACCCTGACCACCTTCGGCGGTCTGGCGCCAATGATATTTGAAACCTCTCGCCAGGCCAGGTTCCTCATTCCCATGGCCATAAGCCTCGGCTACGGAATTGTCTTTGCTACTGTCATAACCCTGGTTATCGTGCCGTCGGTGTACCTGATTATTGATGATGTAAGAAAGCTGTTTGCCCCAAGAACCTGATCAAGCTCAAAATAATTGCCTTGCCGGTTCTTCAGATGGCTGCATGCTTTTATGGTTGCAGGCATAACTTTCTAACTTCAAGCACAGCCCCCGGCCCCACTTCTTTTCACTTCTGGCAACTAATTTCACGCAACTCTTATTGCCTGAAGCTGATAAATCTCTTTTCTTATGGAAACAGATTTCCGCGCTACATTTC